>DBFCNY010000316.1:0-2213 GCA_048298285.1 Collinsella sp. | reverse complement strand
TGGCGGCACCGCCGAAGGGCTCGATCTCGGTCGGGTGGTTGTGGGTCTCGTTCTTAAACAGGAACAGCCAGTCCTGGTCCTCGCCGTCGACATCGACCTTCACCTTGACGGTGCAGGCGTTGATTTCCTCGGACTCATCGACATCGGTCATGACGCCGGTCTTCTTAAGGTACTTAGCGCCGATGGTGCCCATGTCCATGAGGCAGACGGGCTTGGCGTCGCGGCCGAGTTCGTGGCGCATCTCCATGTAGCGGTCGAAGGCCTGCTGCACCACGGCGTCGTCGATCGTCACGTCGTCCAGGACGGTGCCGAAGGTGGTATGGCGGCAGTGATCGGACCAATAGGTGTCGATCACGCGGATTTCGGTGATGGTGGGGTCGCGATCCTCATCGCGGAAGTACTGCTGGCAGAAGGCGATGTCTGCCTCGTCCATGGCAAGGCCGCGATCGGCGATAAAGGCGGCAAGGCCGGCCTCATCGAGCTCGCGGAAGCCGTCGAGCACCTCGACGGGCTGGGGCTCGGGGGTCTCCATGTACAGAGTCTCGGGCAGGTCGAGCGAGGCGATGCGCGCCTCG
Source organism: Collinsella sp. (assembly GCA_048298285.1). Taxonomy (GTDB): domain Bacteria; phylum Actinomycetota; class Coriobacteriia; order Coriobacteriales; family Coriobacteriaceae; genus Collinsella. The sequence continues at coordinate 1,638 of DBFCNY010000316.1, read as the reverse complement.
ACGGGGTTCACCACGTAGTGCTTGATGGCCTCGATGGCGGCTTCGTCCAGAGCGCCCGAGATCATATAGACCTTGGCGGAGCGCACGGCGGGGCGCTCGCCCTGGCTGATGAGCTGCACGCACTCGCTGGCGGAGTCGGCGCGCTGGTCAAACTGGCCAGGAAGGAATTCGACGGCAAAGACGGCGCCATCGCTTGCGGGGAGCTCGTCGTAGGTCACATCGACCTGGGGCTCGCTAAAGACGGTCGGCACGCAGGAGCGGAAAAGCTCCTCGTCGATGCCCTCGACGTCGTAGCGGTTGATGATCCTCAGGGCCTCGATGCCCTTGATGCCGAGAATTTCGGTCAGCTCGCCCTTGAGCTGCTGAGCCTCGACGTCGAACCCGGGTTTCTTCTCCACGTAGATACGAGAGACCATTGGTTCCTGCCTTCCTGATCGGTTGGGCGTACGGTACGGTATGCGGCAGCGGTCGGTTTGCGGGGTCTGCCCTGCGGTCGCCTTGAGCCACATGTTTGTAAACCTCACTATGATACGACAGCTCGTGGCGCGTTGAGGACGGCGAGGGTGCTACAGTGAAGCGCAAACAAGAGAAAGGCATCACATGGCATTCGTTTCACTCGCCATCATCGCGCTCGTGGCCTTTGCAAGCCCCTTCATCGCCTCGGCGATTCCCGGAAAGCCCGTTCCCGAGACGGTCTTTTTGCTCGTGTTCGGTGCGGTGCTGGGACCCCATATGCTCGGCGTCATCCATGTAGATGCCGAGGTCTCGCTGGTGTCCGAGCTGGGTCTGGCCTTTTTGTTCCTGCTTGCCGGCTTTGAGATCGACCCTAAGAACATTACGGGTGTGGAGGGGCGCTACGGCTTGGCGACGTGGGCCGTCACGTTTGGCATCGCCTGGCTTGCCGTGCGCTTTACGCCGTGGTTCTCGGTCAGCCATTTCGACGGTATCGCCGTGACGCTCGCCCTTACTTCCACGGCGCTCGGCACGCTTGTGCCCATCATGCGCGAGCGCTCGCTCACCGGCACGCGCGTTGGCGACTCGATTCTCGCGTATGGCACTTGGGGCGAGCTCGGTCCCGTGCTCGCCATGTCGGTGCTGCTGTCTGCCCGCACCGGCATCCAGACGCTCGTGATTCTTGGCCTGTTTGCTGTGGTCTGCGTGCTGCTGGCCGTGGTCCCAAGTCGTTCCAGGCGCGTCGGCAGCCGCTTCTTTTCGTTTGTCGAGGAACGCGCCGATACCACGTCGCAGACCTTCGTGCGTCTGACGGTGTTCATCCTGGTCACGCTCGTGGCGTTCTCGGCCATCTTTGACCTCGACATCGTGTTGGGTTCTTTTGCCGCCGGCTTTGTCCTGCGCTATATCATCCCCGAGGGCAACCATACGCTCGAGACCAAGCTCGACGGCCTGGCCTACGGCTTTTTGATTCCGGTGTTCTTTACCGTATCGGGCGCAAAGATCGACCTGACGGCCGTGGCGTCGCGCCCGGGCTTGCTCGCGGGCTTTATCGTGGCGTTGCTGATTATTCGTGCCGTGCCCATCCTTATTTCTATGAGCATTTGTCCTGCGACGCGCGATGTGTCGGCGTATGGTCGCATTACCGTGGCCCTGTACTGCACCACGGCGCTTCCGATCATCGTT
>DBFCNY010000315.1:0-4359 GCA_048298285.1 Collinsella sp. | reverse complement strand
GAACGGCTGCGTGGGCACAGCCGCCACGTTCGGCCAGGACTTGGGCGACCTCTCCTCGATTTGGGCCAAGGTGGCCGCGAACGGCAAACTCTCAGGCGAGCAGGTCGCGCAGTTCACCGACCGAGGTATCAACGCAATATCAACGCTATCGACCTACTTGGGCAAGTCCTCCGACGAGGTTTCCAAGATGGTCACGGCTGGCAAGATCGACTTCCAAACCTTCTCCGACGCCATGTATTCCGCGTTCGGCGATTCGGCAAAGGCGGCGAACGAGACCTTCACCGGCTCCATGGCGAACATGAAGGCCGCGCTCTCGAAAATCGGCCAGGATTGGATGACTCCGCTCAAGGACTCCGCCATCCCCGTGTTCAACTCCATACGAGGCGTACTGAACTCGTGCCGTGCGGCGCTGAAGCCGCTCACCGTGGCCTTCGGCGAGTTCCTGGGCGTCACATACGACGCGCAGGGCAACCTGACGCGCACAGGCGGCGCGGTCGAGAAGGTGTGCAGGTTCCTCGACAGCCTGGCCGAGAAGATCCAGGGCGTAGACCTCTCGCAGCTCGGAACGGGCGGCAAGGTGGCCGCCGCCGCTTTGGCCGGCCTAGCCGCCGTGTCGCTTGGCGGCCTCATCGGGCAGATTCCCGTGCTCGGCGCGCTTGCCAACTCGCTTACGGGCGGCATCGTTCCGGCTCTGAAGGGCGTTGCCACTGGGTTTCTGGCGCTTTCCGCGCCTGCTGCGGTCGCTGTCGCGGCAATCACCGCCTTCGCGGCGATCTTCGCCTACAGCATGGCAACCAACGAAGCGTTCCGCAACTCCATGGTCGGCATCGCTTCGAGCATCGCGTCATCGCTCACCCCGGCGTTCCAGAGCCTCACGGCTTTGGCCGAACCCCTTCAGGGGCTTTTCGCCGCCGCCGTAATCGTCGTGAACAGCTTCTCGCTCGCCATCGGCGGGCTGGTTGCGGCAATCGCGCCGGTCATCGCCTCGATCGTATCGGGCCTCGTTCCCGTAATCGGAACGATCATCGACGCGGTAGGCCAGGTGGCGCTAGCCATCACGACGACGGTTTGCCCAATCATCCAGCAGGTGACCGACCTCATAACGGCCAACATGCCGCTGATCCAGCAGGTCATATCTGACGCATGCACGCTTATCCAGACGGTCGTCTCCACGGTGCTTCCCGTTTTGGTCGAGATAATCACATCGACGATGACCGCTATTCAGGGCGTTATCGACGCCGTTTGGCCGTACATCTCGGCCATCGTGACGTCCGCCATGCAGGCGATCCAGGACATCATCACGATTGTCTTGGGTGTCATCAACGGCGACTGGGGTTCCGTTTGGAGCGCCATCCAATCACTGGCAGCGAACGTGTGGGGCATCATCCAGAACGTCATCAGCGGCGGCGTTGCGCTCATCCAGGCGGTCATACAGAACGGCCTCGCGCTCATCCAGAGCGTGTGGGACTCGATTTGGGGCGCTATCGGCAACTGGGTGACCAGCACATGGAACAGCATCAAGACTGCCGTGCAAGGCGGCATCAACAACGTGAAGTCGTTCATATCGGGCGGCCTGTCCACGGTGCAATCCATCTGGTCGTCAGCATGGAACGCGGTCGGCAACATCCTGAACAACGCGTGGAGCAACATCCGCAACGGCGTGTCGAACGGCATCAACTCCGTGGTGAGCTTCGTGTCGTCGATTCCCGGGCGAATCGTGAGCGCGCTGGGGAACCTCGGCTCCCTGCTCTACAGCGCCGGCAGCTCCATCGTCAGCGGTCTGCTCAACGGCATCAAGTCGAGCATCGGCGGCGTGTACGACTTCGTTTCCGGCATCGCGGGCAAGATCGCCAGCCTCAAAGGCCCGAAGCGCAAGGACTTGCGCCTGCTCATCCCGAACGGCGGCTGGATCATGCAATCCCTCGAAACGGGCCTGAAGAAGCGCTTCGAGGGCGTGAAGGCCACCGTATCGGGCTTCGCCGACGACCTGAGCATGTCGTTCGGCGGAAACAGCGTCACCTACGAGACCGGGGCGGCGGCAGCCGTCGGCTCGGTTTCCGGTGGCGACACCTATTACCTGTCAATCGACGGAGCTACGGCGAACGCAGACGTGGCGGTGGCCGACGCCATCGACACCTTGGTTGCCGCAGCCCGCCGCTCATCCACAGCGAGGAGGTAGCCCGTGGGAGAGCACACAAGGGAGATACAGATCGCGGGCCGCAACCGCTGGTATCGCGGCTACATCTCCGTTGACAGCCAGTGGAACGTCAACGACACCACGACTCGCCTGCGAGTCACCGCAGCGATCGACGACAAGTACGCCGCCGAGTACGGAACGCACTACGACGTCGTGGTGAACGGCTCGGTGCGCAGCTCGCGCGACGTCGTGCTGAACAACTACGGCAACTGGGCGACGCGCGACGCGGTGACATTTGACGTGGACGTGCCGCGCGGCGCGAGCGGCTGGAACTGCCCGGTGCAGGTGCACGTCTACGGCAAGACGTACAACAACTACTACGGCTCTGCCGGCGGCGACGCGTGGGCTACCGTGTACGCATGGGTGCCGCAGCGCGGCTACTCGCAGCCGCATCCGCCCAAGAACTGCAAGCTGCAGCGCGTGTCCGACACGTCGCAGAAGATAACCTGGGACGTCGATTACACGGGAATGGACGGTGCCTACCCGTGGGCGGGCGTCTACGTTGACCGCCGCACCGACGATGGCTCATGGGTGAACATCGCCGACGTTTCGTGGGACGTCCAGAACTACACGGACAACTCGACCAAGGCCGGGCACAAGTACGAGTACCGCCTGTGCGCGCACGGCCCCGGCGGCAACTCCGTTCACGCGTCGGTTGGCACGACCTATACCACGCCCAACGCGCCGTCGCGCGTTGAGGCCGTGAAGGCTGGCGCTACCGAGGTGACCCTGCGCGTGTACGGCGCTGCGGCGTACGCAAACGCGTGGGGCATCCAGCGATCTGTCGACGGCGGCTCAACGTGGGCGGACATAACGACGACCACCGAGGGCGAAGACCCCGCATGGCTCGACCTGCACGACAAGGCCGCGCCAGCCGGAACGGTCGTCTACCGCGTTCAGGCGAAGCGCGGCTCGCTCGCCTCGGCGTGGGTGAAGTCGAACTCGGTAACCACCATCACGCCGCCGCTCGCCCCGAAGGTCACCGCGCCGACCGTGGTGGCCACCGGAAGCCAGGCGGCGGTGTCGTGGGTTCCGAACCATCCGGACGGCTCGCAGCAGACCGCCGCGCAGGTCGAGTTCAGCGGCCCGAGCGCGACCACCGAAAGCGTCACAACGGCGAAGAGCATTAAGAAGTCGCTCGCCAAGGGCAGCTGGAGGGTGCGCGTTCGCACCAAGGGCCTGCACGCCGATTGGGGCGCGTGGTCTGACTACGTGCCGTTCGTGGTCGCCGATTACCCGTCGTGCTGGGTTGCCTCGCCTGCGACCGACGGCGTGCTCATCGACTCCGTGCCGATGACCGTTCAGGTATCGGCCTCCGACGAGACAGGGATAGCCAATGCCACGCTGACGCTTTCCGAGGTCGGCGGAGCGACGATAGCCATGGCCGACGTGACGAGCATGAAGCCCGTTGAGCTTGGCAGCTACACGACCATCAAGAACGGAATCGACTACCTGCTCACCTTGACGGTGACGGGCGGCTCGGGCCTGTCGAAAACGGCCACGCGCCGGTTCAAGACGCACTGGGCGGAGCCGGCAACCCCCGTAATCACCGTGACGTACGGCGATGACCTCACGTGCCACGTGAAGGTGGAGAACGGCGTTTCCGCCTACAACGTCGAGGAGACGACGATCATAGGCCCGATGGCCTACGACGAGGACACGGGCGAGATACCCATGCTCGGCACGATCACGTGCGACGGCGACGAACTGGTGCTTGGCGACGCGTCGAAATGCGTCGGCTTCGTGGTCGAGCGCGTGCTGGGCGAGGGCGACCACCTTCTCACGTCGAGCCTGCTCGATGCCCAGGAAACCATCGACCGCGTGCCGCCGCTCAACGCCGACTTCAAGTACCGCGCAACTGGCACTGCGGCGAACGGAACGTCTTCCTACGCCGAGGCCAAGGCGAACCTGCACGCCGAGTGCATGGCGCTCAACTTCGGCCAGGATGCCTCGACGCTGCTCAAGATGGAGCTTGACGCCAAATACTCGACATCTGCGGCGCGAAGCTTCAACAGCTTCCATTTCGCCGACGGCGGGGAAAACGGTGGGCTTCCGCAGTCGTATGCGCTCGATGAGGCAGACCTTGCGACATCGGCCTCTTGCATGCTTGAGCGAGACGGGCACGACCTGTTCCGCAAGATCATGCGCACACAGTGGCAGGG
>DBFCNY010000314.1:0-5629 GCA_048298285.1 Collinsella sp. | reverse complement strand
ATGTGGATGAGTATGATGGGGAAGCGGACGAGTCCGAGGACTCGCTGACCTATTCCAACGGCGTAATCGAGAAGATCGTCGCCATGGCCACCCGCGAGGTACCGCACGTCCTGGGCATGAAGGGCAACCTCATGCACTTTGTGCAGGAGCAGTTTGGTGCCGAGAATCTGACCAAGGGCGTGACGGTCGAGGTCACCGATGACAACCGCGTGGTCGTCAACATTTCCGTCATTATCGAGTACGGCGCCTATGCGCCCGCGATTTTCGACGACGTTAAGGCGCGCGTGACCGAGCGTCTGGCTGCGATGACCGGCCTTGAGGTGGCAGGCGTCAACCTGCGCATCGAGGACGTCATCACCCCCGAGGAGTATGAGCACCGCACCAACCAGCACGAGTAACCTACCAAAAAGGGACAGGTTTGTTTTGGCAGGTTTTATCTGCGAAAACGTTAAACGGCCGACCGCGCAAGCAAAAGCGTGGCCGGCCGTTTCTGTACGCTCCCGATGTAGTCATACCGCTCGTCTAACTAAGGGTTGCAATCCCCACGTTCCGCGTTACGCTAATGAGCGCATTGTTTCCAAATTGTTAACGAGGGGTTGCCGTAATGGCTGACGAGCACGAAACAGAAAGCCAGGCATGGGCGATTGAGGCTGCCGCGGCAGAGGCGGCATCGCGAGCTGCCGAGGAGCTACATCGTCCTCCCGTGGTGCCGATGGAGCGCGTGGTTGATCGCACCGATATCGAGCGCGGCGAGCGTGCCGGCCAAAAGCGTAGCCAGGAGCCAGGTTTCCCGCGCTTTTTCGCCGAGCTCAATCTGGGTCTGATTCTTACGGCCTTTGCCATCGTTGCGTTTAAAACCCCTAATCACTTTGCTTTTGGCGGCACCTCGGGCGTGTCGGTTATTCTGTCCACGCTGTTCCCGACCCTGCCCGTCGGCGTCTTTATGTGGATTATCAACGCGGTTCTCGTCGTCTTGGGCTTTATCTTTTTGGAGCGCAAGGCAATTCTGTGGAGTGTCTTCGCCTCGTTTGCGCTGTCCGCCTATGTTTCGCTTTTCGAGCTCTTTATCCCGACCAGTGTCTCGATGACGGGCGATATGTGGCTCGACCTGTGCTTTGCCGTGATTCTGCCGGCGCTCGGCAGCGCCATCGTCTTTGATATCGGCGCCTCGACGGGCGGCACGGACATCCTCGCTATGATCCTCAAACGCCGTACCACACTCGAGATTGGTCGCGCGCTGTTGCTGGTCGATATCGGCATCGTGACCATCGCGGCCTTTTTGTATGGTCCGCGTATCGGTCTGTATTGCGTGCTCGGCCTGTTTGCCAAGACGCTTGTGGTCGACAAGGCCATCGAGAGCATTCATCTTCGTAAGGTCTGCACGATCATTTGTTCCGAGCCCCTTAAGGTCGAGGAGTTTATCGTCAAGCATCTCAACCGCACGGCGACCATCAGTCGCGGCTACGGTGCCTTCTCGGGCAAGTGCGTGACGGTGATCATGAGCGTGCTGAGCCGTCGCGAGGCCGTGCAGCTGCGCCGTTATGCGCGCGAGGTCGATCCGGGTGCCTTTATCACGATCGTCGACAGCTCCGAGATCGTCGGCAAGGGTTTCCGCGGAACGAACTAGCACAGACGTATTCAACGAACCGCCTGCTGGCGCCGTGTACCATGCAAATCGGTCATCTTTGAGTATTTGAACTCACATTGGGTGATAATGATGCCAAAGACATCGTTTGCGATCCAGGTGATTCGCTCTAGATACGAAGGGATGATTCTATGTTCTGCTCGCAGTGTGGCGCCCCCATGGGCGATAACGACAAGTTCTGCGGCGTGTGTGGTGCCCCCAATGCCGGTGCTGCAGCTTCCGCCCCTCAGGGTCAGCCTCAGCCTCAGCAGTTTGTTCCTCAACCTGTCGCGAACGCGTCCAAGGGCTGCACGGCTCAGGCGTTTGAGGATATGACCAAGACTCCGGGCGTGCTGCAGCGCGTGTGCCAGATTGCCTTTTTGCCGGCGCTTATCTGTGTCGTGTCGGTACTCGTGCTGTTCATCCCCGTTATCGGCGGTATTGCGGCTGCCATCGGCTTTTTGGCTGCCTACGTGGCGAGCGTGTGCGGTTCGGGCTTTGGCATCGAGTGGGGTCGCGACCTGTCGCTTAAGATCGATGACGGCATGGGTCGTCCGTTGATGCGTTCCACGTCGTTTGGTCTCGGAATCTTTTCGAGCGTTATTTCGGTCGTGCTCGAGGTTATCGCTGCCATTCCCATTATCGGTGTAGTGCTTTCGCTGGTGGAGGGCGTGGTAATTGGCGCCGCGGGCTCGTATTCTTATTACGGCTCTTATGCGCTCGAGGCTGCGCTGTTTGGCTCGCTTGGCCTGCTTGTCCTGGCGCTAATTGCCTCGGCGATTCTGGGTGTCTTCTTTAAGATGTTCGCCGACATTGCCGTGATGCACTTTGCGGTGACCGGGCGCGTCGAGAGCGCGTTTTCGCTCGATAAGGTCTGGGCGGCCTTTAAGCACAACAAGACCAAGCTGTTCTGTGCTTCGTTCCTTCCCGAGTTTTTGACGGGCCTGGTTTCCAACGCCATTACGTGGATCTTGACAGCTGTCTTTGGTGCCATCGCCGGAATTAGCGCGTACGGTTATTACTATCGCCCCACGGGTATCGAGGCGATTGTTACCGCCGGTGGTGTCACGCTCGTATTGTTCCTGGTGCTGATTGCATTCGTCACGGTGTTCCTTACGGTCTTTGGCAAGATGCTCAAGCACCGTGCCGTTGGCTATTGGGCTGCACGTTATGCAAGCGAATGGGCCGATGAGGACAAGGACGACGTTTTGACTTTTGTGCTCCCGGGTGAGAAGAAGCCTGCTCCTGCGGGATTCAATCCCACGGCAGCCACTGGTGCTGCGCCTGCCCCGGCGCCCGCGCCTGCACCTGCCCCGGCACCCGCGCCTGCCCCTGCCCCGGCACCTGCTCCTGTCCCCGCACCGGCGTCCGAGGCGACGCCTGCGGAGCCCGATTGGGATGCCGTTGCCACGCCGGCGGATGAGCCGGGCGATAATCCTGCTGCCGAAAACAATCAAACCGAATAGCCGGTCGAGGCGCCCTGGGCAACTGAGCCCGGGGTGCCTTTTTCTACTGCGAAAGCAAGAAAATGCCTGGGAAAACGGTTGCAGCAAAATTTCTCGGAAATTGGTCAATGTTGCGCAACAACGTCGCGGCTATTGTTGAGAACGTAGACGTGTAAGGTTTGAAGGCGTGCGACGCCTTAGGAAAAGGAGAGGCTCATGTTCTGTCCCACTTGTGGTTCTTCCATTTCGGATGATGCCAAATTCTGCCCTGTTTGCGGATCCGCCGTTGGTGCCGCTTCTGCCGCTGCGGCCCCGCAGCCCCAGCCCGCTCCGGCCCAGGCTATTCAGCCCGCGCCCCAGCCTCAGCAGCAGTACACCGGTCAATACGCCCAACAGTCCGCATCCGCTCCGATGGGCTATGACCCCATTAAGGCTGACCGCAGCCTGATCGGCTGGCTGCTGCTCTCTCTTGTGACCTGCGGTATCTATTCGTTCTACTTCCTGTATTGCTTGGCACGCGACGTCAACACGTTGTGTCAGGATGACGGCGATTACACGCCGGGTCTGGCGGAATTCATCCTTCTATCGTTTGTGACCTGCGGCTTCTACGCGTACTACTGGTATTACAAGATTGGCAACCGCCTGCAGGCCAACGCTCCTCGCTACGGCCTGGTGTTCCAGGAAAACGGCACCACCGTTCTTCTGTGGCAGATCTTCGGCGCGCTCCTGTGCGGCCTTGGTCCCATCTTCGCTATGAACATCGTCATCAATAATACCAATGCCATGGCAACGGCTTACAACACTCGCCTTGGCGCTCGTGCCTAACAATAAGGGCGGCGTGAACAGCTTCCAGGGACATAGGGGCACGGCAGAGCTCCTTCGCCGCGCCCTTTTTTGCACCGGCGCGCTCTTTGTCGCCTGGCTCGCGCTCTACCTGCTCGACATTGGCTGCATTTTTCGATTGATGACGGGCATTCCTTGTCCGGGATGCGGCATGACGAGGGCGTGGCTGGCGGCGCTGCGCCTCGATTATGCGGCTGCCTTTGCCTACCATCCGCTGTTTTGGGTGGTGCCGATTGCGTTTGTGCTCGCGTTCGTGCGCGAGGAGGTGGCATCGAGCAAGCTAAAGCGTGGTATCGACATTGCGGTCACCGTGTTGTGCGTGCTGGTCGTCGTCGTATGGATCGTGCGCCTCGTCAATCCGGCAGATGCCGGTCTGCTCTTTGGCGGCTATGCGCCCGCCGGAGTTCCCGACGATATCATCCACCTCGAACCCCCACGCTGGCTCACCATCCTTCGCTCTTACCTAGCGTGACGGAGGACGCGCTAGAAAAACGGTCGACACATAAGCGGGGGCGAACGTTGAGATAACGTCCGCCCCCGCTTTGCTTTAGCCAGGCTGTTATGGATGGGCGTGACGGCTACTCGTCGCGCTTTTCCTCGTGGCGAGCGGCAGCCCGCGCATCGTGGATGCCCTTGATTGCAGCATGGCGGGCGGTGCGAGCATCGTGCATGGCGTCGCGCGCCTCAGCGGCCGTGGCCTTGGCAGAGCGCAGCTTGGCGGCCAAGTCGGGGTTGGTCTCGGCAACCGCGGCGATCGTGGGGCCGTCGAGCTCCTCTTGCGTGGGCTCGGCCAAAAAGTCGATAGCATACTGGGCGGCCACCATGGAGCCCTTTGCCAGCACGGTCTCGTCAATCTTGTAGAAGCAAGAATGTTGGGCGTACGTGGCGCCAATCTGGGGGTTGCGCGTGCCAACAAAGGCGAGCACGCCCGGCACGCGGCGCAGGTACTCCGAGAAGTCCTCGCCCGAAAGCGTGCCGCGATAATGGCCTTCGCCCGCGGGGCCCAAGCACTTGACCACGGCCTGACGACAACGCTCGCTCGAGGCGACGTCGTTTTCGACCTTGTAGTTGGCGATGGTGTAGTCGGTAAGTTCGGCCTCTGCGCCCAGGGCTGCCGCGGTGTGCTCCACGATGCGGCGCATAAGCTCGGGCATTTCCTCGTGCGTCTTGTCGCCATAGGTGCGCACCGTGCCGGCGAGGTAGGCCGTGCCGGCGATAACGTTGCGCGCGGTGCCGCCGTGCAGCTCGCCGACGGTGATGACAGCCGGCTCGTAGGGGCTGATCTCGCGCGAGACGATGGTCTGCAGGGCGTTGACGATCTCGGCAGCCACCATAACGGCGTCGTGGCCGCGCTGGGGCATGGCGCCATGGCACGAGGTGCCGCGGACATCGATGCGGAACCAGTCGGTGTTTGCCATGCGCGGGCCGGGCTCACAGCTCACGGTGCCGGCGTCGACTTCGCTCCAGATATGCGCGGCGTAGGCACCATCGACGCCGTCGAGCACGCCCGTGCCGATCATGAGCTTGGCGCCCTGGCCGTTTTCCTCGCTGGGCTGGAAGACGATGCGGACCTCGCCGTGGATGTCGTCGGTCATATGGCGCAGGATCTGCAGCGTGCCGAGCATCATGGCGATGTGGCAGTCGTGGCCGCAGGCGTGCATGCAGCCCTCGTTGACGCTGGCAAACTCCTCGCCGGTCTGCTCGGTAACGGGCAGGG
>DBFCNY010000313.1:0-5889 GCA_048298285.1 Collinsella sp. | reverse complement strand
AGCGCGAAATTGCCGCGCTTGATGCCTCGATGGCCCAGTTTGATCTTGGCGAGTCGGCAATCGTTACCATGGATGAACAGACCGATATTCCATGCGAGCACGGTGTGGTACACGTTATGCCCGCATGGAAGTGGCTCCTTGCCTAATCATCTATGGGTCCGTGGGGTCAGGACCTCCTGGCTCCTTCATCACGGTTGGGGAGCACCTTGCTGCGCCAGGCTAGTCCTGGGCTTTGATACTCGGCAGCAGGATCTGCGCGAGGTAGTCGGTCTCGAGTTTGGTCGCGGCGTCTGCGTTGCCGTCTTTGCCAACCAGGTCGTTCTTGATCTGGCTATACGTATAGCGGTTGCCGGTCGTCAGCTCGACAAGCTCAATGGCCGTGTCCATGGGGTAGGTCGACACGGGATTCTGGGTGCGCCCGTTGATAGTCTGGGGCACCACGTACGGATAGACGGGGCCGCTGGCGTAGACGGTATAACCGTTGCCTAGATTGGCCGCGCCCAAAACCGTATCGCCTTCATCGGGCGTAAAGCTCTCGCCCTCGCGCACCGCAACGAGCGTCACGAGCGGCGTATTGGCGTCGTCGCCCAGATAGATGCATAGCGTGCTTCCGTTTTGCCAAGTTGCGACCTTGCCGTACCACTCGACGGGAATATCGAGCTGGTAGAGGTCGGTTGCCTTGTGGCGAGCGTCAGCATCACGGGACGCCTGTGCCTTTTGCGCGCTCACGGCATTGACGGCGGCGTCGCGCCGCGCGGTTGCTGCCTGCTGGAGCACTTTGGCAGCCGCAGCGGAGCTCGCACCGCCCTCCTCGGCATACTTGGCGGCGGCATCGATCTGGTCGTCAGTCACCGTGTCGGCCGAAGGCACCTTGAGCTTAAAGGTGGCCTGGGCACTTAAATCCTGTCCATCGCTCTTAACGGTGACCTGCGTCTTGGTGGTCGGGACGGTATAGATGGTGCCGTCGGCCGCGATGGGGGAGGCAGCGATGGAGAGCGTGTAATCGCCGGGCAGCAGTTTGATGCCGCGGCCGTGCTCGTCAACGTAGAGTGTTTCGCTCACAGAAGAGCCGTCGGAGTCCTGGCCACTCACCTGCACGGGGATCTTTGAGCCAGTGGAACAGTCGAGGCCCGCGGCCTGCACGCCAATCTGCACTGACATCATCGTGTGGGCATTGGCGGCGACAGTGGCAGCCTGCTCTTGCTGATATCCGTTCCAGGCAGCATAGCCTGCGCCGCCGGCGACGAGCGCGACGGCCACAACGCCGGCAACCATCAGGTTGCGGCGCTTGGGCGACATCTTGCGATGGCGAACCTCGGCCTCGCGTGCCGAGGGAACGGATGGTAGGGGAATATCGCCCATGGCGATGGTCTCGTCCACGGCTGGTGCGGAACCCAGGCCAGGAAGCTCGCGGGTCAGCGAATCCTCGGCCGGTAAGCTGTCGAGCAAGACGGTTTCCTCGCCCGTGTCGGATTCGGGCTGGTTGCCGGCCTCGCTTTCGGTGTCTTCGTGATCTGCCTCATCCTCGGCAGGCTCAACGTCGCCTGCATCCTGATCATCGGATTGCGCCTCGGTTTCCGGCTCATCCTGCACATCAACGCCCGAATCGTCAAACGCAATCTCATCGAGTGAAATCCGGTCTAAGCTCTCCAAGGCCTCAGCGCAAGCTTCTGCATCTTGGGCCGCATCCTCTTGGCCCATCGTCTCATCTTTCATATATCCCCCAAGCTCAATATCGGGACAACACTGTACCCAAAAATGGAGCCATATAAAGCGCGTGCGAAATATAAGATCCGATTTAACTCGAGCGCATCGTTCGGCCGCATCCTCGCGGCAGCAAAAAGCCCCCGGAACGCGAACGAATCACATTCCGGGGGCTCTGCAATGCGTTGAGTTGCGCGGAGCCGGCTATACGGCTTCGTACTCAAGCGATGTTTGCGTCAGGCGCGTTACTCGGCGTGAGCGTAATCAACCTTGGCGCGGCGGGCGGTGGCCTTCTCCCAATCGCTGGTGCCCTCAAAGACATCCTGCTTGTAGGGATTGCGGCCGAGCTTCTTGGCGCGGTAGGCGATGTAGATGATCGCGGCGACGTTGGCGACCAGTGCGGCGATCGAGACCGCGGTAGCGGCGCCGGGGTCGAGCGTGGAGTGGGTCACAAAGATGGACTCCTCCTGGAAGTACGGGAACACCTGGGCAAACATGCACCAAATAGCCAGCGTAAAGGCGCGGTTCTGGATCCAGCCGCCCTTGTTCCAGATAAAGGCGGCGACGGTGGGCGCCAGCAGCAGCGCAAAGCCGCAGAACCAGGAGTGGGTGGGCAGGCAGTTGTAGGTGTAGCAGAAGTTCCAGATATCGTAGGCGATGATGTAGACCCAGGTCATGTCGGGCCACAGCATATCGGTCTTGTCCTCGGAGGCGTAGACGCTCCACCAACCGGTCATGCAGAAGATGTTGATGAGACCGGCGATGCCGTTGAACACGTTGTTCCAGCCGGCCAGCTGCGTAGCACCTTCGGAGGTGACCCAAGTGGACTGGCCCAGGACAAAGAAGTGATAGGCGCTCTCAAAGTCGGACACGACGGCGATCAAGATGTTGATGGCGACGATCACAAACGGCCACGCGCGGAACCAATGCGCCTTGCCGATCTTGCCCCACTGGTACTTAATGGCAATGAAGCCCCAGCAGCCGGCCAGCGCCGCGTAGACCTTGGCGTAGTGGAACCAGCTGTTCTGGTACACATGGGTGGGGTTGGTGAGCGCCCACTCGGCACCCTGTGAGACGCCGATGGCGATAGCGACGCAATAGATGGTCATGGCCAGCGGAGCCACGCCAAAGATGATTGCCGCGCCCAGCTTGGTGCGGCGGCCGACCTCGTTGAGCACGATCAGGCCAATAAAGACCATGGCCCAGCCGGCCCAGTGGATAAGGGTATCGCTACCCCAAACATCGAACAGCATGCTGCTCTCCTTTCACACGCCCGCGGCCCCTCTTCTGATCGCGGGCAGTTTGGCCAAATGTCGTCAGTTCTGGGGCATGCGCTCCGGATACTTGGCGGTGTAGCCCTCGATGTGGAGTGTCGAGGCGATGATTTCCTTGACCGTCTCGTCGGGCACATCGGGGTGCGTGCGGATATACATCAAAAGACCCATGATGAGGGTGTAGAACGTCTCGTAGACATGGTCGATGCGTAGCTCATGATGGGCGACAAAGTCCACCACGGTGGTGTCGCAGATGTACTGAGCCACGCGCTGAACCACGTTGTGCAGAAAGCCGCCGTAGAGCGCGCCGCTGTTGGAGGTCAGAGTGTGCGGCAGTTCGTGGCCGCTGGCGACCAGACGCTTAAAGAGCGGGGCGACGGTGTCGAGCGCGCCCTCGATATCGCCGACGGTGCGGCTGGCATTCCACTGCTCGAGCTCGGAGATAAAACCGTCGATTGCCTCGTCCATGACGGCAGTGACGGCGGCGTCCATATCGGCAAAGTAGTGGTAGAACAATGAGCGCGTGCAGCCGGCGCGTTTGGTCACGGCCGATACCGATAGGTGGGACACGCCCAGCTCGGAGCTTACGGTGCGCACGGCATCAAGGATCTCGCGACGGCGTTCGTCGCCCGTCAGGCGCTTTGCCGCGCTATCGGATGCAGGGACGGCATCGACCACAGAGGTATCTGCTGCGTTGTTGCCCATGTTTTGCCGCCTTTCATCCTCTTTTGCCTGACCGTTCGCCTAACAGTCTTGAATATTGTTGACGGTTCGTCAATACTATTTTTGACACAATGTCAACAATGGCGGGTGAACGGCATGGGGGCATGCCCGGCCTGCAAAAAAGAGGGGCGCTGCGGTCTCGCCGGGCTGTGGCAAGAGAAGGGACAACCATGATTCTCAACGGACCGGGAATTAGCTACGCCGAGCCCGACATCGGTTCGGAGTTCGTGCCGCCGCTGCCGGAGCATCCGCGCGAGGCAATCGTCAAGCTGTGCGAGCACTGCACCAACCGTCTGCTGCATCGCGACGAGCTGCTGGGCTACGAGTACTGGTCGTTTGCCGAGGCCGCAACCGACGAGCAGGCCGAGGTGCTCTGCAAGATGAAGATGCGCCGTCCCTATACGCTGCCCGAGATGGTCAAGCTCACCGGCATGCCCGAGGCCCAGATCGAGAAGATGCTCGACGACATGAGCTACACGGGTCTGCTCGAGTACAACTGGGAAAATCCCGAGCGCACCAAGCAGTGGGTGCTGCCCATGCTGGTACCGGGTTCCGCCGAGTTCCTCAACATGCGCGTGAGCCAGCTCGAGGAGCATCCGGTCTATGCCAAGTTCTTTGAGCAGGCCTCCAAGGGGCCGCTGTCCAAAGCCACGCCGATGGTGCCGCCCGGAGGTGCCGGTATCGGCATGCACGTCATTCCGGTCGAAAAGGCCATTGACGCCGCGAGCACCTCGGTGCCTATTGAGCATATCGAGCACTGGCTCGACAAATACGATGGCAAGTATGCTGCCAGCACCTGCAGCTGCCGTGCGAGCCGTCGCGTGATGGGTGAGGGCTGTGCCGACGACCCGGCCGATTGGTGCATCGCCGTGGGCGATATGGCCGACTACGTGGTCGAGACCGATCGTGGCCATTACGTGACGCGCGACGAGGTTTACGACATCTTGCGCCAGGCCGAGGACAACGGCTTTGTGCACCAGATCACCAATATCGATGGCGAGAACAAGATCTTCGCCATCTGCAACTGCAACGTCAACGTGTGCTATGCCCTGCGCACCTCGCAGCTGTTCAACACGCCCAACCTGTCGCGCTCGGCCTATGTCGCCAAGGTCGAGAAGGACAAGTGCGTGGCCTGCGGTCGCTGCGTTGAGGTATGTCCGGCCGGCGCCGCCAAGCTGGGCCAGAAGCTCTGCAGCAAAAAGACTGGCGGACAGGTGCCCGAGTATCCGCGCCAGGAGCTGCCCGATGCCACCAAGTGGGATTACACCAAGTGGTCGCCCAACTACCGCAACGACAACCGCATCGAGACGCATGAGTCCGGCACCGCTCCCTGCAAGACGGCCTGCCCCGCGCATGTCGCCGTTCAGGGCTATTTGAAGCTCGCGGCTCAGGGTCGCTATGACGAGGCCCTAGCACTCATTAAGCGCGAGAACCCGCTGCCCGCCATCTGCGGCCGTGTGTGCAACCGCCGCTGTGAGGATGCCTGCACTCGCGGCCGTGTGGACGCCGCCGTGGCTATCGACGAGGTCAAGAAGTTCATCGCCCAGCGCGATCTGGATGCCGCGACCCGCTATGTTCCACCCGTGGTGACGCCGACACGCGCCGGCGGCTTCGATCAGAAGATCGCCATTATCGGTGCCGGCCCGGCCGGCCTGTCCTGCGCTTTCTACCTGGCCGAGAAGGGCTACAAGCCCGTCGTATTCGAGAAGAACGAGCGCCCGGGCGGCATGCTCACCTACGGTATTCCCAGCTTTAAGCTGCAGAAGGATGTTATCGAGGCCGAGGTCGAGATCATTCGCCTGATGGGCGCCGAGTTCCGCTATGGCGTGGAGGTCGGTCGCGATGTGACACTCGACGAGCTGCGCGAGCAGGGCTTTAAGGCCTTCTACGTTGCCATTGGCTGCCAGGGCGGCCGCCTCGCCGGTATTCCGGGTGAGGATGCCGAGGACGTGGCCGTGGCCGTCGACTTTTTGCGCAAGGTCAACAGTGGCAAGATCGACGCGCTGCCCGGCCGCACCATCGTGGTGGGCGGCGGCAACGTGGCTATCGACGTCGCGCGCAACGCCTGCCGTCTGGGTTCCGAGCACGTTGAGGTGTTCTGCCTGGAGAGCGAGGCCCAGATGCCCGCCAGCGAGGAGGAGCGTCGCGAGGCCGTTGAGGACGGCGCCCACCTCAGCTGCGGCTGGGG
>DBFCNY010000312.1:0-2573 GCA_048298285.1 Collinsella sp. | reverse complement strand
TTCATATGGTTTTAGTATAGGAAAAGGAATTTCTCGGGGCCGCCTCTCGGCGGCCTTGCGAAAAACAAATCCAAGTTAGACCATTTCAAATGGTTCGATGTCTGCCCGGATGCGACACTGAAGTGAGTGTCCATCCTCGCAGTATCCGGTTCTCAAGGTGCACGCCTGCGCCGGTTCCCGGTTCGACCGGGCCGCGCGGCAAGGAGATATATTGCCAGACCGCGAAGCTCTGTGGGACGTCAATTCCACTCTTCACAAGTCCTACACAACATATTGCTTTCTATAGGTAATAGAAAGACTGGTGCGGATCTTCCGCACGTATCAGATGATGACCCTTTGGTTCAGGAATATATAGAGATCGGTCACCTGTAAGTGTTTATCTACCCGCGCTTTTAGCAATGTAAACCGCGCTTCAGATAAAAAGAGGGAGCGCCGCGCACAACGCGACACTCCCCTAGCGATTCAAGAGAATCTATTAGGCCTCGAGAGCCTTCTTGGCGATGGTAGCCAGCTCGTTGAAGGACTCGATGTCCTCGTAAGCCATTTGAGCCAGGACCTTGCGGTCGAGCTCGATGCCGGCAACCTTCAGGCCGTGCATGAACTGAGAGTAAGAGATGTCGTTCAGGCGAGCAGCAGCGTTGATACGAGTGATCCAAAGAGAACGGATCTCGCGCTTCTTGTTGCGTCGATCACGATACTGATACTGCAGGGAGTGCTGGACCTGCTCTTTAGCATGCTTGTAAGTACGCGAAGCGGCACCGTAGTAACCCTTCGCACGGTGCATAACGGTACGGCGCTTCTTCTTGGCGGCAACAGCGCGCTTAATACGTGCCATGTTCTATCAACTCCTAGACGGTAAAACGAAAAACGGGAACGCGAACTTAGGCGAGACGCGACTTGATGACCTTGCGGTCGGCAGCGGCGATCTCGGTCTCCTGACGGAAGCCACGCTTACGCTTGGTGGACTTCTTGCTCAGGATGTGGCTCTTGAAAGCCTTGGCGCGCATAAGCTTGCCGGTACCAGTCTTGCGGAAACGCTTCTTGGTGCCGCTGTGGGACTTCATCTTAGGCATGAAATACTCCTTAATCGGTTACAGAACACTAGTTACTTGGTATCGCTTGCCGCTTTATCCTCATCGAAGGCGCCCTTAATCGGGGCGAGCAGCATAAGCATGTTACGGCCTTCCATCTTAGGCTTGGACTCGACCGTAGCGTAAGGCTTGAGATCCTCGGCGAGACGCTCGAGAACGTTAAGGCCCTGCTCCGGGTGAGCCATCTCACGGCCGCGGAACATGATGGTGATCTTAACGCGTGCGCCCTTCTTGAGGAAACGCAGAACGTGGCCCTTCTTGGTCTCGTAGTCGCCAACGTCGATCTTGGGTCGGAACTTCATTTCCTTGACCTCGACCTTGGACTGGTTCTTACGAGCAGCCTTGGCCTTCATGGCCTGCTGGTACTTGAACTTACCGTAGTCCATGACCTTGCAGACCGGCGGCTCCGCGTTGGGAGCGATCTCGACCAGGTCGAGACCCTGATCGTCGGCGACGCGCTGGGCATCGCGGATGGCGAACAGGCCGAGCTGAGAGCCATCGACGCCAATCAAACGGCACGAAGATGCAGTAATCTCGTCGTTGATGCGGGTGTCATCAGACTTAGCTATTTTCCCTACCTCCATTCATAAAAAAATAACCCGGCGCTTCTCAGCAACCAGGTCATACACATAGACTTCCTCGATTTGAGGAAGGGAATCTAAGTTGTATGACCAGTCAGCTGCTCATTGGCGCCAAAAGGTGGGAGCCCTCGGGTTCCTCTTTAGGGCATTGTGGGAACAACGCCTTGCGAATAATAACACGTACAGCGCATTATCACATTACGTACACGAAAAAGGGGGCCACAACCCCCTCAAAGCGCAGGTGCATGTATGGTGCCCGAGGCGAGACTCGAAGGGCCTTCGCTTCGCGAAGCCCCGGGCTTCGGGCGCATGGCGCCCTCACCACGCTCCGCTACAAACAGGCCACAGGCCTGTTTACTTAACGCTCCGCGCGCTCACGCGAGTTCGGCACGAAAAAGGGGGCCTTGACCCCCTTGAACGCCCACTTGCATGTATGGTGCCCGAGGCGAGACTCGAACTCGCACGTTGTTGCCAACGGTGGATTTTGAGTCCACTGCGTCTGCCAATTCCGCCACTCGGGCACGTAATGCGTGAGTTAGTTTATCACAGCTTTCTGTTGATTAGTCCGAAAATGGTACTTCGAGCATTTCGATAAGCTCAACCTTGCGCAACATCTCCCGCTTACGACATCCACGTCCGTCAACCGAGGCCTCGCCCATCTGGTTGTCATAGGGGTCCTCGCGCATGCCATCGAAAGCAGGCACAAACTCAGCCTGGAATCGATCGTTGGCCACCATACGCCACGGATCGAGATTGCCAAAGTAGTGACGACGGCGCCACTCCTCCCCCATCCTGCGTGCCGAGGAACCAAACGATACGTCGGCGTTAAGCCAACCGGTCTGGGGTGTGTAGAACTCGGCCCAGTCGTGCGGTCCCACCGAATCGGGCGCAACATATAGGC
>DBFCNY010000311.1:0-7233 GCA_048298285.1 Collinsella sp. | reverse complement strand
TGGAACGGGGGAAACGGCGGTCGACGAAACTGGAGAGGAGGTATTACGAGCTCCTGTGCGAATTGGAGAGAGCGCTCCCGCAAACTGCCTCTTGACAACTTATAGGAGCGTCGGTTTTACAGTGCGAATCCTGCGGTTTTGCGGTCTAAAGGTGTGGATGTTCTGGGGCTTCGTTTTTACTCGTTCACTTCTCGGGAAAAGTATTAGAGCTCAGCTCGCGGGGGTACCGCCCCGGCGTCGAAGCCCCGCGTCTTCTTCGCTTGATTGGGAAAAACAGCCTCGCTGAAGTAATTGCGAGCCCGCCCGGACGTATCTGCGGGGGTTGCCTGCACAGTTCGCGGTATTATGTTGCGGAGTTTTGAAAGGAGCCGCTGGTGGTCACGACGACGTTTGCTTCGCCTTTGGGCGAAATCTTGCTTGCCGCTGATGGCCGCGGTTTGACGGGGCTTTGGTTTGAGGGTCAGGAGCACTTTGGCTCTACGCTGCTCAAAGAGGATGCGGAGTATGTCGTAGGTGCCGATGCGGTTTCTGGTACCGGTGGGATGTCTTCGGTGAGTCCGGCAAATGGCGCGGCTTCTTCGGTGCTTGAGCGTTCTTGGGCTTGGCTGAATGCTTATTTTGCGGGTCAGGAGCCTCGGTTTACGCCTCCGTTGCATATGATTGGTACGGCGTTTCAGCGCGAGGTTTGGTTTGAGCTGCTTTCTATCCCGCGTGGCGAGGTCGCTACGTATGGTGAGATCGCCCAGCGTGTTGCGGCTCGACATCGTGTGCCGGGAAACGAGGCTCCTGTTGTGTCCCCACGTGCCGTGGGGGCTGCGGTTGCACGCAATCCCATTTCGATTATCGTGCCGTGCCATCGCGTGGTTGCCGCCGACGGCTCGCTTAACGGATATGCCGGCGGCCTCGACCGTAAGGAGTGGCTGCTCCGGCTTGAGAGCGCGTACGAGGAATAGCGCCAGGGCACTTTGCATAGCCAAGACGTCCTGAAAAAACGGGACGCGCTTTCCGAATGGAGGATCAGACGGAAACCACGTCCCGGAATTCCGTTTTAAAGCGGGACACGCTTTCCGAATGGCGTCCCAAGCGGAAACCGTGTCCCGGAATACAGCCTCAGAGTGGGACGCCGTTTCCGGTTGAGACCACCTGCTTGGACATCCATCTACGCCCGCTTCTGCAGGGCGTAGATCGACTTATCCATGTTGAACAGGTAAGCCACGACGCAGACAATAAAGAACTTCGGCAAGTCGCCAAAGCCGAAGACTTCGCAGCCAATAAGGATCGGCGCGAGCAGCGTATTGGTGGCGCTGCCAAAGACGGCGGCGTATCCCAGCGCGGCGCAAAGCCCGATGGGCATGCCGAGTTGAGCCTCGTTATGGCGACATCTGGGTAACAGAAAGGCCCGCGTTCCTCAGAGGCAAGATAGGCAATTCTGCTTCTGAGGTAGATCTCAATTCTGCCGACCGCATCAAACATTAACTGCCGGAGGGCTCGGTCAAATTCATACGTGTAGATGATGGTTTCGAATGCTGTGCCTTCGCGAAAGATGGTAATCCCGGACTTGCATTTGGTTTTGTAGGGAAACCAGTAGGCCGACAGTCTGTAGTGGTCGACTTCGACCAAAGCTCGCTCGAGTTCGCTTTGATCAGAGCACTTAAGACCCTTGTTTTCTGTCAATAGTGCTATTTGTTCGTTGATGGATATCCGCGACTTCTGGTATTTCATTTAAGCCTCTTGATAGAAAAAGAGCGGGAGGTGCGCATTGTTGAGAGGCTTTCCAGCTTTAGCAAAACAAACTTATAAGATGCGACGGGCCACGTCAGGATAATTACCGGACGGCCTAGGAGGCGGCTGGTTGGCTGGCTTAAAACCTAGCGCGCGAAATGACGCTCCACGCTATTCAGCGCGCTTGATAGGATGACGAACCACAGTCTTAAGTTTCTCCGGTGCACATTTGCGCGGATCGGAGAGATAGATTTCGTGATGTAAGCGGGTGTCTGAGAAGTCGGGGGAATAGCCCTGCTCGGTCGCGTATTCATACATAGCGTCTACGGTTGCCGGCTCGCTGTCATAGGGTCCGGTATGCATGCATTGAACGCAGAGACCCTCGTCAACTTTAAGCAGCTCGACGGCAGAAAAGTCCAGTTTCTTTTTGGTCGTGGCTTCCGCGACTGCCCAGTCAAAATCATCTCGGCTGACGAAATCGGGCAGGCGGATGCACGAGATAAAGTTGAAATCGTCCTTGCGTACATAATCGATGTCGCCGCTCGGGGAGTCTTGCCACCAGAATCCATCGAGCGGCGGTACTACAAAGTCGAAATAGCCCTCGATACTCCTTGAGCCTTTCTTCGACATCTTGACGGTATAGGCGATGCCGTAAAGCAGTGGCAGGGCGTTTTGATACTCGCCACCTTCGGTATTTGGGTCGCCCTTTCCGCGAACGGCAACGTAGCTCATAGGCGGGACAGTTACGATACTCGGCTTGCTTGCAGGTTTGTAGAGCTCCTTGCATTCCTTCTTAAAGTCGAACGCCATGTTGGCCGCCTTTCTGCGTATTGGCCTGCTTAGATAGTGGAATCATATCATAGAAACGAACAGCTGTTCGAATAATTCGGCTGACAGATAGAGATGCGTGCGTTGTGTTTGGCGGTCGGCCTGACCCCGTCGATGATTTCTCTGCCTCCCCGGCGCCTCATCTATGGCTGTCGTTTCCCCATATAAAACCTGCCAAAATGAACCTGTCCCTTTTTGGTCGGTGCGAAATGGGTAATACTAAAGAGTTATCCGACCAGATGGGAATTAATCGATGGCCTATATCGAATTCAAAGACGTCATCAAGGCATACGGCGAGGGCGACGCCCGCATTCACGCACTCGACGGCGCGAGTTTTACGGTCGAGCGCGGCGAGCTCGCCATCATTTTGGGTGCTTCAGGCGCCGGTAAAACGACGGCGCTCAACATCTTGGGCGGCATGGACACGGCAACTTCCGGCACCGTGACGGTGGACGGGCGCGACGTGAGCTCCGCTAACGAGGCGCAGCTCGTGGAATACCGCCGCGCCGACGTCGGCTTTGTCTTCCAGTTCTACAATCTGGTCCCCAACCTGACGGCCCTCGAAAACGTTGAGCTCGCAGCTCAGATTTGCCCCGATTCGCTCGATGCCGAACAAACGCTTCGCCAGGTTGGCCTGGGCGAGCGCCTGGGCAACTTTCCGGCACAGCTTTCGGGCGGCGAGCAGCAGCGCGTGTCCATCGCCCGCGCACTGGCAAAGAACCCCAAGCTGCTTCTGTGCGACGAGCCCACGGGCGCGCTCGACTATAAAACCGGCAAGCAGATCTTGCAGCTGCTGCAGGATACCTGCCGCAAGCAGGGCATTACGGTCATCATCATCACGCACAACTCCGCGCTCGCGCCCATGGCCGATCGCCTGATTCGCTTTAAGAGCGGCCGCGTGGAGAGCGAGACGGTCCAGCAAAATCCCGTGCCTATCGAGACGATCGAGTGGTAGCGCCCATGGATCAGGACCGCCAAAACAGCCAACGCCGCGACGCGCAGAACACGGAGCGCGAGCAGGATTTTACGACCTACCGCACTGCCCAAAGCTCAAACGATATGGTGCCGACGGTTTTTCGCCGTGGCATCTACCGCACAATCCGAGGCAGTCTTAAGCGCTTTTTGTCAATCGTGGTCATCACCGCGCTTGGCGTGAGCGTGATGTGCGGCCTTAAGGCGGGTTGCGAGGACCTGTGTGATTCGGTTGATGCCTACTTCGACCAGCAAAATGTCTATGACGTTAACGTGCAGTCGACCTATGGCCTTACGCGCGACGATCTTGCGGCTATCCAAGAGGTCGATGGCGTCGAGACGGCCGAGGGCATTTACACCGAGACCGCCTACACCGCCGTGGGCACAACGCGCGAGCGCGTGGTCGTGCAAAGTCTCTCCAAGGAGAACATCGATCAGCCGGTGCTCGTGAACGGCGATTTGCCCGAGAGCGCCGATGAGGTTGCGGTGACATCGAAGTTCCTGAAGGCTTCGGGCAAAAAGCTCGGCGATACCGTGAGCTTTGCCGCCAATGACGCGAGCTCGTCGAACCAAAGCGCTAAGGACCAGTTTGCCGATGGCGATTACACCATCACGGCCGAGGTTCTCGATCCCACTGATGTGAGCTCCGACTCGACGGTCAACGCCTTCCGTGCCGCCTCGGCGGCGGACTATAAGTTCTATGTGAGCGAGGACGCCGCGACATCTTCTTCCTACTCCGCGGTCCACGTGGTCGTCGAGGGAGCCAAGGATCTCAACTCATATTCGGATGCCTACGCGGCAAAGATCAATGAGGTCAAGGGCAATATAGAGAAGATCCGCGAGGAGCGTGAGAAGGCGCGCGCTCAGGAGCTGACGGTCGACACGCCGACAAGCTTGGATGCGGCCGAGCGTCAGGCCGCCATGCTCTTTGGGATCGAGCAGGACAACATCAATCGCATGGCCGAGGGCAGCGACGAGCGTGCGCAGGCGCAAGCCGACCTGGACCAGCGCCGTGCCGCCGCCGACCAACAGTTTGCCGACGCCCGCGCCGAGCTTTCCGATCTGGGAGAATGCACCTGGTACATCCAGGACCGCGGCAATATCGCAAGCTACTCGAGCGTGGAGAGCGATAGCTCGTCAATTGAAGCCATCGCCACGGTGTTCCCGTTCATCTTCTTTATCGTCGCCGTGCTCATCAGCCTTACCACCGCCACGCGTATGGTCGAGGAGGAGCGCACGCTCATCGGCCTGTATAAGGCGCTCGGCTATTCGCGCGGACGCATCCTGTCCAAATACGTGGACTATGCGCTGTGGGCTTGTCTGATCGGCGGCGTGCTCGGCAACATCATCGGATTTGTGGGCCTGCCGCTGTTCTTGTTTACGGTGTTCGACGACATGTACTCGCTGCCCCAGATGTTGCTTTCGTACGACATCGTGTCCTCGATCGTCTCGGTGGCGCTGTTTGCCGTGGGCGTGGTGGGCGCCACGATTATCGCCTGCCGCCACGAGATGGCCGAGACTCCGGCCTCGCTCATGCGCCCCAAGGCCCCGCGCGCCGGCTCGCGTATCTTGCTCGAGCGCATCGGCTTTATCTGGCGCCGCATGGGCTTTTTGAACAAGGTGGCAGCACGTAACCTGTTTCGCTACAAAAAGCGCGCCTTTATGACCATCTTCGGTATCGCGGGTTGCACCGCGCTTGTGATCTGCGGTATGGGTATTCGCGACACGTCGGTTGCGCTTTCGCCCAAGCAGTATGGGCATATCACGCGCTATGACTTGCTGGCGGTTGCCAATCCCGACGATTTTTCGCAGACGTGCGCGGCATTGGATGAGCGCAGCGCGGCTAAGGATTCTAACGTGACGGTGTCTTCGACGCTGCCGATTATGACCGACAACGTCACCTTTACATTTGGCGGCAAGAGCGAGACCGTGCAGCTGATCGTGGTGCCCGATGACCGCACGAACGACCTGGACGACTACGCGCGTCTCGAGGATGAGTCCAAAGAGCCACTGTCTTTGCGTGACGGAGACGTGTATCTGAGCAAGAGTTCACAGCTGGTTCTTGGGATTCAGCCGGGCGACACGGCGCAGGTCCAGGATTCGTCGCTCAACGTCGCCAAGGTCAAAGTCAGCGACATCTCGCTCAACTATTTGGGCAACACGCTCTATATGACGCAGGGCACCTATGAGCGCGCGTTCGGCCGAAGCGCGCGTCTTAACGGCATCTTTGTGCTGCTTAAGGGCTCGTCGGCCGACCAGATTGCGTTTAGCAAGAATCTTAAGAGTGACGGTTGGCTCACCATCTCGAGCACGGCCGAACATTGGCAGAACTACGAGGCGAACTTCACTATCATCAATTCCGTCGTGGTGCTCGTGACCTTTATGGCGGCGTGCCTGTCGTTTGTGGTGGTGTTTACGTTGTCCAACACGAATATCTCCGAGCGCGAGCGCGAGCTGGCGACCATCAAGGTGCTGGGCTTCCGCCGTGGCGAGGTACACCATTACGTCAACAAGGAGACGTTGATCCTCACGGCGATTGGCACCGCACTGGGCGTGCCGCTGGGTGGCCTGCTTGCCGAGAGCTTTACGTACATCCTGCAGATGCCGTCGCTGTACTTTGACGTCGAAGTCGAGCCGCTGAGCTACGTGCTTGCCGTGGTGCTTTCCTTCGGCTTTACGTTTATCGTCAACCTCGCCACCAACCGTACCCTCAATAAGATCGACATGGTCGGCGCCCTCAAGAGCGCCGAGTAACCTGCCAAAAAGGGACAGGTTTATTTTGGCAGGTTTTATCGGGGCAAACGCCGGACAACCATTAGGTGGTCCGGCGTTTGCCCCGTTTTGCTGGGGATGTTTGTCGTTCGGTGCTCTTACTGGCCAATCCAGTGTTGCGCATAGCTCTTAATGTCCTCGGTAAAACCGTCAAGGTCGTCGAGGGCGATCACGCTGTCGATAAGCAAATTGGCTATCTCGCGGTGCATTGTGCTGCGGCGAATGTCGTTTGCAATTACACCTGAGGACAGCTAGTCTCTATTGAGGCGCTCTTCTAGTGCCCAAAATCTACTGGACGCTTCACTGTCGCCGTTCAGCATCTCAACGTACTGGCCGATGAGCTTTTCCATATAACGTTCTTGCCATTGAGGAAGCATTTTCTTAAACAGCTTCCAGTCGCTTTCGGCTACGTCCCGCATATGTCCTCCGCTCGTCAAACGGGCTTTCCATTTGCCTTTCATTCTATTTGGTTTTCGCTCGCAAGCGTGGATGAGAGGCTCTCTTTAGCCTTCGAGATTGGGCTTGAATGGGCCGTATGCCACAAAATGGGCCTATCTACTACGTTTAATTGGATACCCTCAACCATGCCGGGAAAACGAAAAATAAAACCGCAGGTAGAAGGCCTGTCGCTTTTCGAAAAATGCGGTCATGGTTGGCCCCATCGAGTTAAACGTAGTAGATGGCTCCTTTTCGTGGCGGACCATCAAACGAACGCCGACGCTTGTGCTGTAGCCGCTCCGATCATTCGTAAGTTGCGGTGGAATAGTTCTTAGATTCAGCCATTTGCGGGCTAAGCAGGAACTATTTCACCGCAACTTAATTTCAGACCAGGCACCCGCAGCAAGAAGACGAATAGCCACGGCCTCCTTAGTTACCGCAGGAGGCCCCAGGGCTTACCTCCCAAATCGTCCTCGGACATGTCAGGACCCCGCCGTGGCC
>DBFCNY010000310.1:0-6420 GCA_048298285.1 Collinsella sp. | reverse complement strand
ATCAGGGAGCAGGAGTCCCACGACATCGCGCTGGACAAGCTGGGCGTGAAGGAGTACGAGGACCCCTTCAAGAGGGGGTGATGCTGCCGGTTCGACCGGCGCGCCACGGGTCAAGATGCACTAGGCCTGGACGAAGTCCGGGCCCGCGCCTTTAGACGCGAGCCCGGGGCCCGTGGGTTATACCCTAAGAGCAAACCACCCTTTTTAAGGGTGGTTCTGATTTTTTCGGTCCCTCGACATCGGTTGCTCAAACTGCCATGTTCTGTGATTTGCGTCGTATCGGGCGCCCTGCCGTTGGGCAATAAAATTGCACCATTCGAGCAATAATTTGCGTTGACCTGCTGAAGAATTGTCTCTGCCTTGTAGCGACATATAGTTCCAGCGGTAAGATGCTTGGGTATCGCAATTTGGTCTGCGGCCGCCGTGCCGCACGCACAGGGCGCATTCTGCGCCTGCGAAAGGATCTTTGAATAACATGAAGGCAATCATCCCCGCCGCCGGTCTTGGCACGCGTTTTCTGCCTGGCACCAAGTGCACGCCCAAAGAGATGCTGCCGGTGCTCGACAAGCCCGTCATTCAGTACGTCGTCGAGGAGGCGCTCGATCCCGAGGAGGTCGACGACGCCATCATCGTTACTTCTCCCGGTAAGCCCGAGCTACTGAACTACTTCCAGCCCGATCGCTCGCTCGAGAACCTGCTGCGCGAGCGCGGCAAGAACGCCTATGCCGACGCCGTCGCCCACGCTGGCGGTATGCCGGTCGACTTCCGTTATCAGTACGAGCCCAAGGGCCTCGGCCATGCTATCCGCTCTGCTGCCGACGCCGTGGCAGGGGAGAACTTCCTGGTTCTTCTGGGCGACTACGTTGTGCCTAATCGCGACATCTGCGACAAGATGCTCGCCGTTTCCAAGGAGCACGGTGGAGCTTCGGTTATCGCCGTCGCTGCTTGCTCGCCCGAGGAAGTCAGCCGCTACGGCGTTATCGCCGGTGAGCGCGTCGGTTCGCTCGAGGGTGCCGAGGACGTTGCCGATGCAGAGCCGGGCGCTGTCTGGCGCATCGGCGGTCTGGTCGAGAAGCCCGCTCCCGAGGCGGCTCCGTCCAATCTGTACATCGTCGGTCGCTACCTGCTGAGCCCGCTGGTCATGGACCTGCTGGCAGATCAGCAGGCCGGCAAGGGCGGCGAGATCCAGCTCACCGACGCCATGGCCCGTTCGCTCGACCGCGAGGCCATGTATGCCGTCGTCATTGACCCGCTGTCGGGCTACGACACCGGCACTCCCTCTGGCTGGATGGCCACCAACGCCCTCATGGCCGCAAGCGACCCCCGCTTTGCCGATGCCTTCTGGGATGCCATCGACGAGCGCGGCGGATTGATGCGCAAGTAAGCCTTCGGGCATCGACATTTACGGGCGCGGACCTCGGTTCGCGCCCGTTTTTTATAAGAGCTGCGATTGCCGGCTCTCTGTTCACAGAAAATATATGAACAGATGTTCGATACACATACATCTACCTGCGTGTTTTCTGTCGAAAAACTTTGCTACTCCAAAAACTCAATCGCGTCAAGGCTTTTCTTGCCCAACGGTCGGTACCTGATAAACTATTAGGTTGCGATAACTGGCGAAGCTATGCCTCGCCAACCCACCGAGCATTTCCGTGAAGGAGGAAAAACCTGGTGACCTACGCATACACTGCCACTGAGCGCAAGCGCGTCAGCTTCGGGAAAATCCCGGAGGCCATGGAGCTCCCCAACCTTATCTCTGTTCAAAGGGAATCCTTTGAGCGTTTTAAGGACGAGGGCCTTCGTGAGGCGTTCAAGGAATCCAGCCCCATCCAGAGCCAGAACCATGTTCTCGAGGTTACCTTCGGCGAGCATCAGTTCGGCGACCCCGCGCACACCGTCGAGGAGTGCCGCGAGAAGGACATGACCTATCAGGCCCCGCTTCTGACCGACGTCCGTCTCACCAACAAGGAGACCGGCGAGATCAAGGAGCAGCTCGTCTTTATGGGCGACTTCCCCATGATGACCGATCAGGGCACCTTCATCATCAACGGTACCGAGCGTATCGTCGTCTCGCAGCTCGTCCGTTCCCCGGGTGTGTACTACAGCTCCGAGATGGATTCGGGCAAGCAGATCTACAAGGCCCAGATCATCCCGTCCCGCGGTGCCTGGCTCGAGTTTGAGGTCGACAAGCGCGACCAGCTCATGGTCTCCATCGACCGTAAGCGCAAGCAGAGCGCCACGATGTTCCTGCGCGCCCTTGGCATCGCCGTCACCAACGACGACATCATCGAGCTGCTCGGCAACTCCGATGTGATCAAGCGCACCCTGGAGCGCGACACCGCCCTCACTCGCGAGGACGCCCTCATCGAGATCTACCGTCGCCTGCGCCCGGGCGAGCCTCCCACCGTGGACGCTTCCCGCAGCCTGCTCGAGGGCCTGCTCTTTAACCCGCAGCGCTACGATCTGGCCCGCGTCGGTCGTTACAAGGTCAACAAGAAGCTCAACCTCACCACCGAGGAAGAGGTCACGGTGCTCACCGACGAGGATATCGTCGCGACGCTGCGCTACCTGCTGTCCCTCGCTGCCGGCGAGCAGGGCTTCAAGGTCGACGACATCGACCACTTCGGCAACCGCCGTATCCGCACCGTCGGCGAGCTCGTCGCCAACCAGTTCCGTATCGGCATGAGCCGTATGGAGCGCGTCGTCCGTGAGCGCATGAGCTCCCAGGACATCGACGAGATCACCCCGCAGTCGCTCATCAACATCCGTCCGATCGTGGCTTCCATCAAGGAGTTCTTCGGTTCCTCGCAGCTCTCGCAGTTCATGGACCAGGCGAACCCCCTGACCGGTCTGACCCACAAGCGCCGTCTGTCCGCACTCGGCCCTGGTGGTCTTGCCGGCCACAAGTCCGGCTCCAGCCGCCGCACCAACGTGCCGACGGCCGTCCGCGACGTTCACAATTCGCACTACAGCCGCATGTGCCCGATCGAGACCCCCGAAGGCCCCAACATCGGCCTGATCGGCTCGCTCGCCCTCTACGCCCGCGTCAACGAGTATGGCTTCATCGAGGCCCCGTTCCGTCGCGTCGAGAACGGCGTTGCCACCGATCAGATCGACTGGATGACCGCTGACGAGGAAGAGAAGCACGTCATCGCGCCGGCCAACACGCCGCTCGATCCCAAGACCAACGAGTTCATCACGACCGATGCCGAGGGTAAGATCGTCCGTCCGCACACCGTGATCGCCCGTACCCGCGACTTCGACGGCTCCTTCGGCGCTCCCGCCGACGTGCCCGTCGAGGACGTCGACTACATGGACGTCTCGCCGCGTCAGATGCTCTCCGTCGCAGCCACGCTGATCCCGTTCCTTGAGCACGATGACGCCAAGCGTACGCTGATGGGCGCCAACATGCAGCGTCAGGCCGTGCCGCTGGTTCACCCCGCCGCTCCCTATGTCGGTACCGGCATGGAGCGTCGCGCCGCTCTGGACTCCGGCGAGGTCACCCTGGCCAAGAACGCCGGCGAGGTCATCTTTGCCGACGCCGCCAAGATCATCGTCAAGCATGCCGGCGGCATGGACGAGTACCACCTGGCCAAGTACCAGCGCTCCAACCAGTCCACCTGCATCAACCACCGTCCGCTCGTTCGCGTTGGTGACACCGTTGAGCAGGGCGAGCCTCTGGCCGACGGTCCTTCGACCGATCACGGCGAGCTCGCACTGGGTCAGAACCTCACCGTGGCCTACATGCCGTGGGAAGGCTTTAACTACGAGGACGGTATCGTCGTGTCCGAGCGCCTGGTGGCCGAGGACCTGCTGACGACCATCAACATCACCCGTCACGAGATCGACGCCCGCGACACCAAGCTCGGCCCCGAGGAGATCACCCGCGAGATCCCGAACCTCTCCGAGGACATGCTTGCCAACCTCGACGAGGACGGCATCATCCGCATCGGCGCCGAGGTCGGCCCTGGCGACATCTTGGTCGGCAAGGTCACGCCTAAGGGCGAGAGCGCTCTGACCGCCGAGGAGCGCCTGCTGCGCGCCATCTTCGGTGCCAAGGCCCACGACGTCCGCGACACCTCCCTTAAGATGCCTCACGGCGCTTACGGCCGCGTCATCGACGTCGTCCGCTTTAGCCGCGAGAACGGCGACGACCTGGCCCCCGGCGTCAACGAGCAGGTGCGCGTCTACGTCGCCCAGCGTCGTAAGATCCAGCAGGGCGATAAGATCGCCGGCCGCCACGGCAACAAGGGTGTTATCTGCAACGTTCTGCCGGTCGAGGACATGCCCTACATGGCTGACGGTACCCCGATCGACGTTATCCTCAACCCGCTGGGCGTTCCTTCGCGTATGAACGTCGGCCAGCTGCTCGAGTGCCACCTTGGCTGGGCTGCTGCGTGCGGTTGGGATACCGAGCAGGCCGACTCCGACAAGTACGTCCCCGGTCCGTTCTTCACCGCCACGCCCGTCTTCGACGGCGCCAAGGAGGACGAGATCGCCGAGGTCATCCGTCGTGCCAACAAGAACATGCTCAACAAGGCTACCGCTGCCTTTGGCGATCACATGCGCCCCGAGTTCGTCACCCAGCTTGACGAGCGCGGCAAGACCCGCCTGTTCGACGGCCGCACCGGCGAGGAGTTCCGCGAGCCCATTACCGTGGGTACGTCCTACATCCTCAAGCTCGGCCACATGGTCGACGACAAGATCCACGCCCGTTCGACCGGCCCTTACAGCCTGGTTACCCAGCAGCCTCTGGGCGGCAAGGCTCAGTTCGGCGGCCAGCGCTTCGGCGAGATGGAAGTTTGGGCACTGTACGCTTACGGTGCTTCCAACGTCCTGCAGGAGATCCTGACCGTCAAGTCCGACGATACCGTGGGCCGTGTCAAGACCTACGAGTCCATCGTCAAGGGCGAGAACGTTCCTGTCCCGGGTATCCCCGAGTCCTTCAAGGTTCTCGTCAAGGAGATTCGCTCCCTCGCACTGGACATCGAGCCCATGCACGATGCCGACGAGGACGCCTCCGCCCCTGTGACCGCCGAGGAGACCTCTGCTCTCGACGACCTGGCTGCGCTCGCCGGCGTTGACGCCGACGTCGAGGCCGAGGATGCCGAGACCGCCGAGGCACCCGAGGCTGTCGCCGCCACGACCACTGATAAGGAGTAGTTGACTGTGGCAGATTTCGAAGCTACTGATTTTGACTCGGTAAAGATCTCCCTTGCCTCCGCCGACCAGATCCGTTCCTGGTCGCACGGTGAGGTCAAGAAGCCGGAGACCATCAATTACCGTACCCTCAAGCCCGAGAAGGACGGCCTGTTCTGCGAGAAGATCTTCGGTCCCGCCAAGGACTGGGAGTGCTCCTGCGGCAAGTACAAGGGCATCCGCTTTAAGGGCATCGTCTGCGAGCGCTGCGGCGTCGAGGTCACCTCGGCCAAGGTGCGTCGCGACCGCATGGGCCACATCGAGCTCGCCGCTCCCGTGTCCCACATCTGGTACTTCAAGAGCCCCACGAGCTTCCCGATGAGCCGTATGCTCGACATCAAGTCCAAGGACCTCGAGAAGGTTCTGTACTTTGCCAGCTACATCATCACCGAGGTAGACTACGAGGCTCGCGAGGCCGACGCCGACGACCTGCGCGAGGAGCTCGCCGCCGATCTGGAAGAGATCGATGCCGAGTGCGCCCGCCAGATCGAGTCCCTCAAGGAGCAGGGCGACCCCGAGAACTTTGACGAGTTCTCCGACGAGGAGCCGCTGACCCCCGAGGAGATCGCCTCTGGCATCGTCGACATCGAGGAAGAGTGCAAGGACGAGAAGCAGCTCCGCACGGACGCCTTCAACGCCTTCATGAAGCTCACCGAGCGCGACCTCATCTCCGATGAGCCGCTGTTCCGCGAGATGACCCGTTACTACTCCATGTACTTCAAGGGTGGTATGGGTGCCGAGGCCGTCCGCGACCTGCTCGCTGCCATCGACCTCCCCTCCGAGGCCGAGAAGCTCAAGGCCATCATCGCCGACGAGGATTCGCAGAAGCAGAAGCGCGAGAAGGCCGTCAAGCGCCTCGAGGTCGTTGACGCCTTCCTGAAGGGCGGCAACAGCCCCGCGAACATGATCCTGGACGTCATCCCGGTCATTCCGCCCGATCTGCGCCCGATGGTCCAGCTCGATGGCGGCCGATTCGCCGCGTCCGACCTCAACGACCTGTATCGTCGCGTGATCAACCGTAACAACCGACTCAAGCGCCTGCTCGACCTGGACGCCCCTGCGATCATCGTGAACAACGAGAAGCGCATGCTCCAGGAGTCCGTGGACGCCCTGTTCGACAACGGCCGTCGTGGTCGCCCGGTCTCTGGCCGTGGCGGTCGCCCACTCAAGTCGCTCGCCGAGGCCCTCAAGGGCAAGCAGGGTCGCTTCCGTCAGAACCTG
>DBFCNY010000309.1:0-3171 GCA_048298285.1 Collinsella sp. | reverse complement strand
GACATCGTGTCCGTGACCTCTGGCGTGCCGGTTTCCTCGCTCTCCGAGAGCGAGAGCCGTCGCCTGCTGCAGACCGAAAGCGTGCTCAAGACCCGCATTATCGGCCAGGACGAGGCCGTCGAGGCCGTCGCCAAGGCCGTGCGCCGCAGCCGCTCGCCGCTCAAGGACCCGCGTCGTCCCGGTGGTAGCTTTATCTTCCTTGGTCCCACCGGCACAGGCAAGACCGAGCTCGCCAAGACGCTCGCCGAGTACCTCTTTGGCAGTAAGGACGCGCTCATCAGCTTCGACATGTCGGAGTTCGGCAGCGAGTTCGAGGTCTCCAAGCTTATCGGTAGCCCTCCGGGTTACGTGGGCCACGACGAGGGCGGTCAGCTTACCAAGGCCGTTCGTCGTCACCCGTACTCGGTCGTGCTGTTCGACGAGATCGAGAAGGCGCACCCCGACATCTTCAACATTTTGTTGCAGGTGCTGGAGGAGGGTCGCCTGACTGATAGCCAGGGCAAGACGGTCGACTTCCGCAATACCGTGATCATCATGACGTCCAACGTGGGCGCCCGCGAGATCGCGCAGGATGCGAGCGTCGGTTTTGGCACCACCGGTGAGCAGGGTCTCACGTCGAGCGAAATCAAGGGCCGTGCGATGGGCGAGCTCAAGCGCCTGTTCCGCCCCGAGCTGCTCAACCGTATCGACGACATTGTGGTGTTCCAGAAGCTCTCGGGCGAGAACCTGACCAAGATCGCGCACCTGCTGGTGGACGACCTGCGTCAGCGCCTGATTGCCAACGGCATGAACATCAAGCTCACCGATGCGGCCTATGACAAGATCGTGGCCGAGGGCACCGACCTCACCAACGGTGCGCGTCCGCTGCGCCGCGCCATCCAAAAGCTCATCGAGGACCCGCTGTCCGAGGAGCTTCTGGCCGGCGAGTGGGGCGAGGGCGATACCGTCCTGTGCGACGTGGCCGATGGCAAGTTTGTCTTTAGCCACGGCACGGGCGAGATCCCGGCACCGCGTCCGGCGGGCACACTCGGTGGCGATACCGTCCCGGCGGCACCGCACACCGGCAACGCCTCGCCCGTGAGCGGCGGCGTGACCTCGGGCCCCGGCGGCAT
This sequence comes from Collinsella sp., assembly GCA_048298285.1. GTDB lineage: Bacteria > Actinomycetota > Coriobacteriia > Coriobacteriales > Coriobacteriaceae > Collinsella. The sequence continues at coordinate 2,059 of DBFCNY010000309.1, read as the reverse complement.
GATGCAAGCCGGTTCCGGCGCGCTGTAGGGCGTGGCGACAATTTGATACGCGCAATCGAGGCGCTCCGGAAAGGGCGCCTCGATTTGTAGAGCTGCGGAAGTTGTGACCGTTGCGCTATACGGTCCACCGTTAGCCGATGATGCGAGGGCGCTCGGCGTTTTCGACTGGTTTATGCACGCAAAGTCTGGGAATATACAAGTCGCATGTCTTACTGTCTAACCAGTTGCGCCAAGGAGGCACCATGGACTACAAGATTACCGGCTACGAGCCCGCCCAGCTGTTCCATTTCTTTGAGGAGGTCAGCGCGATCCCCCGTGGGTCTGGCAACGAGAAGGGCATCAGCGATTTCCTGGTCGCGTTTGCCAAGGAGCGCGGTCTCGATGTGTATCAGGACGAGGTCTACAACGTCATCATTCGCAAGCCCGCATCTGCCGGCGCCGAGAATGCCCCGACCGTGATGCTGCAGGGCCACATCGACATGGTGTGCGACAAGCTGGGCTCCGTTGAGCACGACTTTACGACTGATGGTATCGACCTGGTCGTCAAGGACGGCGTCCTCACCGCTAACGGTACCACTCTGGGCGCCGACAACGGTATTGCCGTCGCTCTGATGCTCACTGTTCTCGATGACGATTCGATCGTTCACCCCGCCCTCGAGTGCGTATTCACCACCGACGAGGAGACTGGCCTGGTTGGCGCCGAGACGCTCGACAAGTCCCAGATTATCGCCCGCACCATGATTAACCTTGACTCCGAGGAAGAGGGCGTTGCCACCGTCAGTTGCGCCGGCGGCGTCGTCGTTACCTACACCTGCCCGATCGTGCGCGAGCATAAGACCGGTAGCACCCTCACGCTCGACATCTCCGGCCTGCTGGGTGGTCACTCCGGCAGCGATATCCACCTGGAGCGCGGCAACGGCAACCTCATCATGGCCCGCATCATCGACCGCCTGATGGTTGCCGGCGAGCCCGCCATCGTTAGCTTTAACGGCGGCACCAAGGACAACGCCATCAACCGTGAGTGCAAGGCCGAGCTGGTCTACGCTGATCACGCTGCCGCCGAGGCCGCGGCCCAGATCGCAAAGGGCATCATCGCCGACGTCACTGCCGAGCTCGAAGTCTTCGACCCCGGCTTTACCTGCACCGTCGAGATTGCCGATAACGCTGAGGTCGAGGCTATGGACCAGAAGTCCGCGCTTGCCCTCATCCGCGCCCTGCGTCTTGCCCCTAACGGCGTGATTCGCCGCAACGTCGCCACCGACGGCTCCGTCGAGGTTTCCTCCAACATCGGTGTGGTTGCCACCTCTGACGACCAGGTCAAGATTATGCTGTCCCCGCGCTCCTCGATCACCTCGCTGCAGAACGAGTTCAAGGACCGCCTGCAGACGCTCGCCGATGTCCTGGGCTTCGACGCCAAGTTTGAGTTCGAGTATCCCGGCTGGAGCTATGCCGAGCATTCGCCGGTCCGCGACGTCTTTGTCGAGAGCTATCGCGAGCTCTTTGGCTCCGAGCTGCGCATCGAGTCCATTCACGCCGGCCTTGAGTGCGGCCTGTTTGCCGAGGCCCTGCACGGCCTGGACGCCATCGCCGTGGGCCCGACGCTCTCCGATGTCCACACTCCGGACGAGAGCATGGAGCTTGCTTCTGCCGAGCGCTTCTACGAGCTGCTCATCGACGTCCTCAAGCGCCTCGCTGCGTAAAGGTTGCGCTAGCAGCAGTTCGAGCCACGTGCTAGCGGATTGCAAATGACATTACGAGAGGGGACATCCGAGCTTTTGCGACGGGTGTCCCCTCTCTTTTGTTTGATAATTGCGAAATTAAGGCCACCTAGTCCATTTCTGCCTTGATGAGGTCGAGGGTGCGCTGGCAGTTTTCGCGGACGGGGCCGAGCATATGCTCGCGCAGGTCCGCCATGCCGGGCAGATCGGCGTATTCGTCCATGACCTCTTCCATGCAAATGGGCACCTCGTAGGCGAGGTCCATCATGGTCGCAAAGCAAAACTTCTCGGATAGCCCGGCATCGGTAAGCGCCGCCTCCAGCACGGGGTCGCCCATACCG
>DBFCNY010000308.1:0-4922 GCA_048298285.1 Collinsella sp. | reverse complement strand
CCCCAGGCCCATAAGGACCAAGAGCGCCTTTCATCTAGAAAATATCAGCCCAGTTCCGAAAAGCGAGCCGCATGCAACAACCAGGTAACCACAGGCCCCGGGAGAGCGGGGACACCGGCTTAGGTTTATCGCGAGTTCCGCACGAACAGGAGGCCACTTAATGTGGCCTCCGTCGTGAGCAGAACTGTAGAGCAGGAAACCTAAGCCGGTGTCCCCGCTCTCCCGGGGCCGAACGCCCTAGTTGTTGAGCATGCGGTCGAAGCTTCCCGAGTCGCCATCCCGATAGTCTGCGGTCATCAGGATCTCCTGCGGAATGCGCCCGCCCTCGCGCAGCACGTTGCGGAACTGCACGCGCGTAACCATGGGCAGATCCTTGATCGTCGCCGCCAGGTTCTGCGGCACGCCCTGGTTGGCAGCCGCGGGCTCGCACTCGCCGCCGGCCTTCACGCGACGCTTATGCTCGGCGAGCATGGCGCGGTACATGCCGGCATGCAGGCGAATCTCAACCACATTGGCATTGCGAGCCTGCTCGACAATGCGCGCGCCCTCGCGATCGATGTCGCCTACGTAGTAGACGTAGTTAAAGCGATAGCCAATCTCAGCCAGATAATCGTCCAGGGCATGCGAGACGCTCGCCTTGCATCCGCCGCCAAAAATCACGCCGCCCACCTTGATGCCAAAGAGCTTGGCGTGCTTGCGGCCACGCAGCAGCTTGACGATCTCGTCGTAGGTGTCCAGGTTCTCGACCATAATGAACGGCTTGTCGGCGCCCAGCGTAAAGAAGCCCGTAAAGTGCACGGGGCGATTGGGGGCGACCTTGATCGCCTGCATGCTGATGCCCTTTTCGGTCATACGCCTGATCAAGCGCTCACCGTGCTTGCCGTCAAAAGCCTTCTCGTCGTTAAAGATCTGGTAGGCACGCTGGCGGCGCGAGGCAACCGGCGTATCGGCACCTCGGTTCTGCTCGATCCAAGCCTGGATGATTGCGATTTCCTCGGCAATCTTGCGGTTGGACATCTCGTTGTGCTGAGTGCGCTGCGGAGCCTTTTTGCCGTCCTTGCCCTCGACCTTTACGATCTGTGTCTGCTGCTCCTTGATCTTAGAGAGCGCCGTAGGCGTAGGGACAACCTTGAGCAGCTGCCTGCCTAAAACGCGGGCAAGGGCAAACGCCGAGACCTCGCCGTGGACGGACGACTTGGGCTGCTGGGCAGCAGTATCTGCTGCGGCAGACTCCGGCTTCTTCTGAGACTTGCGCTTAGAATCGCCCTGGGAATTGCGCTCGTGCTTCGGCATAGACGCCTGCTTCTGCGGACGAACGGACTTGCTCTCCTTCGCCGGCTGGCGCTTAGGCTGCCCCGAAGAAACCTCGGCCTTCGCATCCTCGTTCTGCGGCGTGGTCTTCTCGGTTGCAGTCTCGGCATGGGAACTGCGGCCCCCACGATGGCGACGGCGGCGAGGCTTGCTCGACGCGCCCTGCTCCGCCTGCTCATCAGTAGGCTGCTGGCCCTTGGCCTCGGCATCAACCTCAAGCTGCGGCTCAACAGGCTTCTGCTCGCGAGCCGCCGGCTCAACGGTCTTCTCGTCCTTCTCGCCCTGAGTGGTCGAAGCCGGCTCGCTCTTCTCCTGACGCCTTACGGGATACGCGCGCCCCGCAAAACCACGTCCGGGACGGCATGAACCCGGAGCCTTCTTGGCAGACTCCTCAACATCGTCTGCAACCTCAGAAGACTCTTCAACCTCACGCGCGGCATCCTGCTGTGCAGCCTTAAAGTGAGCACCGCGACGGCGCTTGGGCTCTTGGGCCTCCACGGGCTTTTGCTCCTTCGTGGGCTTCTGCGACTCGGCAGCAACCTCGGTCTCAACAGCCTCGGCATCCGTCTCACCCTTTTGAGCAACGGCGCGACGGAAGCGCTCCTGCTGGGCGCGGCGCTGCGCATCGCGCTTGCCACCCCCGCCAAAACCGCCGCGTCCTGCCTTGGCCGTAAAGGCACGCACGACGTTCTCATCGAGCAACTCATCGGTATCGACATGCTCACGCGGAGCAGTTTCTTCCACAGCAGGCACGTCAGCGGAATCCTCGACGACAAAATCCTCGACGGACTCGGCAGGCTGCTCCTGGGCATCGCGGATCTCGGCATTGATGGTATAGAACGCCGGGCGCCCGTTAATGCCGCTACCCTCGATCTTGGTCACGATATTTGCCGCGATAAGTTCATCGCGCATCGCCTTGGTGTCACATTCCTTATCGACGGAGCGGAAAATTTGCGCCAGCGCACTCGACTTAATCTTGAGCGCCTTGCGGCAGAGCAGGTCGTAGGCAACCAGCTTGGCACGCTCGGCAGAAAGCGACGTCTGGCTGCTCAGACGTTCAGCCAGGGCATCGACATTATTTTGGTTATCGGAATATACCGTCTTGGCCACGGGGCCCCTTTCATATGTACACATATACGTTTATATGGTACAACGCGCGCCCTTATCCACGCAAAACATCTGCGAGAACACTCGGGCGTCGCCCGCTTTTGCATGAAAAAAGACCGAGTCCGCGTCGTTGCGGACCCGGTCTTTCCGAGTCATATGGATGGAACGGCTAGCCCATCAAGCTGACTAGGCCTTGGCAGCCTCGGCGTCGACAGGAGCCTCGGCGGCAGCGGCGCGGCCGTACTCGGCCTTGCCCATCTCGGACCACTCGGGCTCCTCGTCGGGCATGGAACCGGCCTCCTTGCCGAAGAACTCCTTGAGGCAGTTGACGGCGACGATGAGACCCAGGACCATCAGCAGGACGGCGAAGACGAGCTGCAGGCCCTTGGTGGCGGCGACGGAGACGGCGGCCGTGGTGGCAGTAGCCGGGATGGTACCGAAGAAACCGTAGGCCTGGACGGCGGTCATGCAGCCCATGGCGCTCTGGACCAGCGAGGTGAAGGTGCAGCAGAGCAGGAAGGCGACGGGCACGTAGAGCATCCAGCCCTTGCGGCCGGTGCACTTGCAGAACACGGCGAGGGTGATCATGGTCATGCCGCCGAGCAGCTGGTTGGAAGCACCAAAGAGCGGCCAGATGTTGGCATAGCCACCAAAAGCGAGGGCGAGACCGGGAAGCAGGGTAACGACCGTGGCGAACCAGGGGTTGCCGAGGACCTTCATGTAGCCGGCCTTGGACTCGATGGCCAGGGCATCGTTGGTCTGGGCAAAGAACTCGGAGAACGAGGTGCGGGCGATGCGGGCGACGGCGTCGAGCGAGGTCAGGGCCAGAGCGGAAACGTTCATGGTCATAAAGACGGTAGCGAGCGTGCCGTCAACACCGAAGGCCTGCATACCGCGGGAGATGCCAGCGGCGAAGATCTGGAACGGGGTGGAAGCGACACCGGCGTTGAGGTCGCCGGTACCGGCGGTGTTCATGTCGGAGAACATGATGCCGGCGACGATGATGGCAAGGATGCCGACGAAGGACTCGACGATCATGGCGCCGTAGCCGACCTTGACGGCGTCCTGCTCCTTCTCGACCTGCTTGGAAGAGGTGCCGGAAGAAACGAGGCTGTGGAAACCGGAGAGAGCACCGCATGCGACGGAGACGAACAGGACCGGGAACATCATGCCGGAGGCAGTGGAGAAGCCGGTAAAGACCGGAGCGGTGATAGTGGCCTGACCGTTGACGCCCAGGACGACGATGCCGAGGACAGCGCAGACGATCATGACGATCATCATGATGGAAGTGAGGTAATCGCGCGGAGTCTTGAGCATCTGGATGGGCATGGCGCCAGCGAAGACCAGGTAGACCATGACGACGGCGAACCACTGGAACTTATCCAGGTAGACCGGGAACTGCATACCGACGGCGAACATGAGAACCATGAGGACCACGCCGGTGACGAACTCGGCAGCGCCGGTGAGGTTGAACTTCTTCTGGGCCCAACCAAAGGCGATAGCGACGAAGGTGAACAGGATGGAGATGGTACCAGCGCAGCCGGCGGCATAGGACTTGGTGAAGTCGATGGCACCGGTAGCAGCACCAGAAGCGTCAACGGCCGGGGTGAACATGAACGTCTTGCAGACCATGTCGGTGAAAGCGGCGATGACGATGATGCAGAACAGCCAGCAGAACAGCAGGAACAGGCGACGGCCGGTCTTGCCGATGTACTTCTCGATGAGCTGAGCGAGCGACTTGCCGTTGTTCGTCATCGAAGCGTACAGGGCACCAAAGTCGTGGACGGCACCAAAGAAGATGCCGCCGACGAGGACCCAGAGCACGACGGGCAGCCAGCCAAAGGCCATGGCGACGATCGTACCCGTGACAGGGCCAGCACCGCAGATCGAGCTGAACTGGTGCGAGAACGCGGTGAAGGCGGAGACGGGCGAGAAGCTCTTGCCGTCCTTCATGCGCTTGGCCGGCGTGAGGGCCTCTTTGTCAACGCCCCATTTGTTGGCCAGCCATCGGCCATAGCCCAGATAGCCGCAGGCGAGCACCGCCGCGGCCACAACCATGAGCAAAACTCCGTTCATTACATTTCCTCCTCTAAAAAGAACTTCCTAGACATAAAAAATGAGGGCCGTCGGTTGCGCTCGACGGCCCTCATCTTTATCAGCCGCCCGTTATCGTACGGGCTAGCTGTATGTGCTAACCCGCATCAGATAATTACTACGCTGATAATGTTTAGCTGATGCGTGAACATGTCTAAGAAATCCTCTTCAATCATGATGCGAACGATCCGTGCGTGTTCACATCCCCCAGTGGTTGAAAAGGAGTATGAAACTTTAGTTGCCTAAAGTCAACGCAAATATGTAATGAATTTTCAGCTTTTTTTGAATTTCTTGGTATAAAACGCCACTGACCTCGGACTTTACCCGACAAAAGTTTTTGCATGAGAGTTGCCCCTCGGGAGCGGGCGGGCGTATACAAGGTTTCCTGCTCTACAGTCCTGCTCGCACGG
>DBFCNY010000307.1:0-9048 GCA_048298285.1 Collinsella sp. | reverse complement strand
TCGCTCTGGCCGCCGCGCAGCGTCAACCAAGTTACAGGCCGAGCATAGGCTCCAGGACGAAGAAGTATGCGAGCACCACGATGCCCAGGACGATGCGGTAGACGCCGAAGCACTTAAAGTCGTGACGACGGACAAAGCCCATGAGCCACTTGATGGCGATGAGCGAAACCACAAAGGCGACGACGCAGCCCACGCCCAAGATGGCGATCTCGTTGACGCCGAACGTGCCGCCCTTGATGAAGTACTTGACCAGCTTGAGCGCACTCGCGCCAAACATGACAGGGATGGCCAGGAAGAACGTAAACTTGGACGCCACCGAGCGCGTGCAGCCCAAAAGCAGGCCGCCGATGATGGTGGAGCCGGAGCGCGATGTGCCCGGAATCAGCGAAAGCACCTGGAAGCAACCGATACCCAGCGCGGTCTTCCAGCTCAGATCCTCGAGCGTAGTGATGGAGCCAAAGTCCAGGTTATCGTCATCGTCCTCATCCTCAGCGGTAGCCGCGGCGGGCGCCGCAAAGTGCGCACCGGCGGGACGTACACCCGACACCACAGCACGCGAACCAAACGAACCGGCAAGAGCGGCCTGGTCGCGCTTGCTCGCGCGCCAGTTCTCAATCACGATAAACAGCACGCCGTACACAATGAGCGCCAACGCCACGACGGGAGCATTGTAGAAATGCTCCTCCATCCAGTCGTTAAGCGGCAGACCGATCGCCGCGGCGGGAATGCAGCCGAGCACAATCTTGCCCCATAGCACCCAGGTGTCGCGACGGCCCTCCTTGCCCTTGCTGGGAGAAAACGGGTTGAGGTCGTAGAAGAACAAAACGCAGACGGCCAAAATGGCGCCAAGCTGAATCACGACCAGGAACATATTCCAGAACGTCTCGCTCACGTTCATCTTGACGAACTCGTCCACCAAGATCATGTGACCGGTCGACGAAACAGGCAGCCATTCGGTGATGCCCTCGACCAGGCCCATGAAGGCAGATTTTAGAAGCTCAATGATATCCAAAGGGACCCCCTCGTTAGACACCCGCCGATATTGTTCTGCGGACGGTGCGGGCGATGTCCCATTATCAACCGTTGGCGGCGCGCCTGCGCCTACCCTTACCAAAAAACTCGCCCGTTCACAGAATTGCGAGCGGTCAAACCCAAATCCTTGGGTATAACTGCAACAAGATAAAGTGTCCGGCGGCCACGCATCCGCGCCCGCCCGATGCACGAGCCCCACGCCCGTGCGATAGACCAAGGAGGAAACCATGAACGAGGGCTACACCAAGGTATTTGTTTCACTCGACGGTACTGAGCAGCAGGATTTTGTGCTCGCACGCGCCATCAAGGTCGCCGCGAACAACGGCGCCAAGCTGATTATCGGCCACGTTATCGATTCCACGGCACTCGAGAGCGCTGGTTCCTATCCGGTCGATCTGGTCAACGGACTGGAGGAGGCATTTAAGAACTCCATCGCCAAGCAGCTCGAAGAGGCCAAGGCCAATCCCGACATTCCCGAGGTCGAGGTCATGATTCGTACCGGCCGCATTCGTGAGACGCTCAAGGATGAGATGCTCGACGTGGTCAAGCCCGATCTGGTGCTCTGCGGCGCCCGCGGCCTGTCCTCGATCAAGTATGCGCTGCTGGGTTCGATTTCGACGTTCCTGCTGCGCAATACGGACTGCGACATTTTGGTCGTGAAGTAGGTTCCTTCCCGTCGGCGCAAGGCCTGCGGGGTTATCACGCCGACGTCCTCGCCGCTTCGCGGCTGCGGGATGTCGGCTTAGATAACCCCTCCCGGCCTTGCGCCTTCGTCACCGTACTTCAACGAGTTATCTGATTAAAAGATGGCGTGCCGCCCCGTTTGGGGCGGCACGTTTTTGTTATGGGGCGATTCTGTTTAGGCGGGTTTGTACTTCTGGAATGATCTTATCGAACATTGCTTCTGCCTCAGGGAAACCTTCTTCTTTGAGGCTGCGCGCTGCATCTCTCAGTGCGTCTGGCACCTCACTGCAGGTGTCGTTAATCATTCCGGTGACGATCCCCTGGGGCAAACCCGCCTCGGCCATTTGCCTCAACACCGACTCGCGAGTCACATCATCGATTTTTCGGCTTCCGCCAAACGAAACCCCCATCTCGCGAACGAGATTGGGATAGATCGTTGTACACAACACGTCGTAGAGCGGCGCCAACCTCACTTGCTTCCAGTCCTCGTCCCACACGAGTGACCAATTCTTAAGATGGTTGTCGCAGTTTCCTACGGCATAATCGAACAGTTGGTTATAGCCAACAAGAAACCTATCCTCCATTTGATTCGTCGACACCCTTCGTACCGCGTCGACGATAAGCCCCAGGTAATTGACGCCCGTTGGCTCATATTTAAGCTCGCGCGAAATGCCTTTTGCCTGACAAATGTCCTCCTGGTGCAGACGATTTGGAACCAGCAGCCCATCGAGCGAACGACCACCATTAGACATCGCTCGGTCAAACCGCTTCACGGCGATAATCGGTTCGGCATCTTCAACTCGAATTAGAAAGCACTCTTCGGCTGATAGATCCATCAGCGAAGCAGCTCTCACGCACATAGCTTCGCACACCGTCTCACCCGGAAATGCTTTCGACCCCGCTTTGAGGATATGCGTCGATGGGGCTGCCCCGTGGGGCAGATACCATCCATCGCATGAGTCATCACCCGCATGGTAGAGGCCGATTTTCGCCTGAGCGCCCGCAAGGGAAATTCGACTCTCGAGCGCAAGACCAAAGGCCACCTCCGCTGGCGCGTACGCCAGCTTGTTCAGCTGCTTCTCCCCTATCTCCTCATAGCCCATTTCGAGACCGTCGGCCGAAGGTTCTCGCGTCAAAATCAAAGCGCCGACGGGTTCGTTGCGAACCAAATCGAGGACCTTAAAGTAATCGCCGCGTTCCGCCCGAGCCTTTTTCTCAAGGTCTCTGTTGAGCTGTCCCTCTGGAATAATGCCGGAGAAAAAGGAGCTCGTTACGTCCGGGCTGAATGTCTCGGCCGACAAGGGCAACGAGGACGAAATCGGAACCGCGTCAGCATTCTCGAGGTACTCGGGGACATAGGTGAATAGCGGAAGCCCAGCATTCTCTTCCAATATGCCAAGCAGCTGGTAGGATCCCTTAAACTCACGATGAACGAACAGCGTGCCGCCCATTATTTTCCCCTCACCTTCAGAATAAAATCGATATCCACGATGGAGGCGTAGTCGAAAATGACGCCGATTTCGACCGTTGTCCGCCCCCGCTCGATATCGCCTATCACACGAAGGCTGCGACCCGTCATAGTCGCGACGTCGCGTTGAGTTAGACCAAGTTCACGCCTTCTAAGCCTAAGGGCCTTCCCCATCTCGCCCGGATCGAAAACCATGCGTTCCGAGAAAGCAGTTTCAGACGGCTTAAGTTTGATGCGCCCATCGAGCACTTTAGTCGTTGTCACCGTTCTCATGTCGCTCCTTAGCTATGTTCCCATTCGTGAACATAGTATAGAACTGTAAAGCTATGTTCCCGAACGTGATTATAGCTTTACAAGTAATACCTATATTCACGTTCGTGAACATAGTAGCCAAAGCAATCGTCATCCTCCTAAACGGGAAGATTCCGTCGATTGCGCCACGCGGACCGGCTACTCGAAGTATTGGAACTTGTTCGTTGAGAAGGCGAAGGTTACGGTGAAGCCTTCGCCGGGCTCCGACGCTGCGGTGACGGCGATGCCCATTTTGGAGCATAGGCGTGCCACCAGGTAGAGGCCGATGCCCGTTGCGCGTTTGGTCGTGCGGCCGTTGTCGCCGGTAAAGCCCTTCTCGAACACGCGGGGCAGGTCAGCTGCGCTCACGCCGCAGCCGTTGTCCGCGACGGTGAGCTCGATGCGTTCGCTCGCCAGGCCCTCGTCCAGCAACGCGCCCGAAAACACGATCTTTGCGCCGTCCTCGCGCGCATATTTAATGCTGTTCTGAATGAGCTGGCCCAGAATAAACTCGAGCCACTTCTCGTCGGTAAAGACCTCAAAGTCGAGGTTCTCGCACACCGGGGCCACGTGCGCCGCGATGAGCTCGCGCGCGTTGGCCTTAATCGCGCCCGTCACCAAGGTCTTGAGATCCCAGCGGCGAATCAGGTAGTCGCGCTCCACGACTTCCGAACGCGCGTAGTACAGCGCCTGGTCGATATAGCGCTCCACGCGAGCCAACTCACGGCCCAGGTCATCCACACGAGACAGGTCGTCTTCGCTGCCATCCAGGTTTTCCAAAATTAGATGAGCCGCCGCCAGGGGCAGTTTGGCCTCGTGGACCCAGCTCTCGATATAGTCGCGATAGTCATCGGTCTGACGCCGGCCTTCGGCAACCTCGTCGCAAGCGGCTTTGCCCACCCGGCGCAAGACCTCGTACTCGAGCTCGCCCTCGGCATAGGTCGGGCATTGCACCATCTCCTGCACCCATGCGGGGCTCTCGAGCTCCTCGGCCGCGCGCTCCAGCTGACGCAGAAAACGGCGGCGACGCGCGTACTCGACCACGATGCCGAGCATACCAAAGATAAAGGACACGCCGACCGCCACGACCACGATAGAGACGGGTGCACCGGCAACCGTCAGCACAAAGCAGCTCAGCAGCACACCGCACGTCCACACGGCGACGGGAAGCAGCGCATCTTTAAAGAACTTGCCAAACGACATAGCCGGCCCCTAGACCGAATAGCCTTGGCCGCGATGCGTGGTCAAATACCCCTTGATGCCGATTTTTTCGAGCGTGGTGCGCAGGCGGTTGATGTTGACGGTGAGCGTATTGTCGTCCACGAAGGCGTCGGAGTCCCACAGGTCCTGCATGATGGCCGAGCGCGAAACGATCTTGCCCGCGCGGCTCAGAAGCAGCGAGAGGATACGCAGCTCGTTTTTGGTGAGCTCGGTGCTGGTGCCCGTTTGCGTGTTGGTGACCATTGAGCGGGCGAGGTCGAGCTCCAGCCCCTTGTGGACAAGTGTGCTGCGCTCGCCTGACGCCGCGGTGCGACGCAGCAGTGCGTTGATGCGCGCCACAAGCACACGGGCGCTGTAAGGCTTGGGAACAAAGTCGTCCGCGCCGAGCGTCATGGCCATAACCTCGTCGATCTCGGTCGTGCGCGACGTGAGAACGATGATGGGAACCTCGGATTCGCGGCGAACCTCGTGGCAGATATGCTGGCCGTCCTTGACGGGAAGCGTGAGGTCGAGCAGCACCAGGTCGGGCACGGCGGCGAGAATATCGCGCGAGACATGCTCAAACGATTCGCAGGCCTCGACTTCAAACCCGGCGCGGGCAAGGATGTCGACAAGCTCACGACGAATGGGCTCGTCGTCCTCAACGATATAGATCAGCGCCATTGATTCCGCTCCCCTCTTGGTTGTCTTGTCCCATTATGACCGCAAAGCTGCAGGTACACGCCTCGCGCGGTGCCAGGTGACAGAACTGTTCGCGAGCGGGGGCGTTTTGTCCGCCTCGCACTCGCAGCGGTGGCGGGGACCAAAATGATTCTTTAATCCCCGTCCCAGAAAAATCATTTAGCGGCGGGCGCGGAGCTTTTCGTAGCCTTCGGCGAAGAAGGCGACCGTGGCGGCGTCGGCCTCGGCGGCGTCCGTCTCGGTTGCGGGGACCACACCGTGCTCGTCGCTCACCAGGAACAAGGCGCCCTTGAGCTGTGCGGGAATATCTACGCGCGCGACCGGGATGCCCTTGGTCTGGGCCAGCTGCTCAATGAGCGTCGCCGTGCCGCACAGGCACTCGTCCGCTGGCGCCACAAAGGCAAGCTCGCCGTTATCGACGGCGGCGAGCAGCTCGGGCGCCACGCCGGTCTCGTCGGCCTCGGAGCGGGCCTCGGCGGAGCGGGCACGCAGCGCCTTGGCCGACGTATCGGCGAGCGGCTCGTACTCCCCCACCGTCATGGCGGCGTTGCCGTTAACGTCGATCACCAGCATGAGCACGCCGTCGCGTGCGGTGTAATCGCCCTCGGCAAGCGACCACTCAACGTGCTGCTTGGCCCAGCTGAGCATGTTATGGGTAAGCGGCTCGCCCTGCACCAGGCGCTCGGACAGCGCGCGAATGTGGCGGTTGAGCATGGGCACCTTTTTGTTGGACATGCGCCAACGGCAGACAAGCGCGGGCTTGTCGAGTGTAAACTTCTCGACCGCCTCCTGATTGGCGCAAAAGTCCTCATACGCACGCTGATCCTCGGCATTGCCAAACAGCTCGGCATCATCAATCTGGGGCATGGTTGTACCTTTCGTGTTAGTCATTCCGTCCTCTTATACCAAAAAGACGACCCTCCAAACGGAGCAGCCGTCTTTTGCGGAGATTATTTTGTCCCGGAGCAAAACTTAGTGGCGGAAATGCCTGGCCCCTGTGAAGACCATCGCAATACCATGCTCGTTGCAGGCCTGGACGCTCTCGTCGTCGCGCTTGGAGCCGCCGGGCTGGATGATGCAGGTCACGCCGTGCGCGGCGAGCACGTCGACGTTGTCGCGGAACGGGAAGAACGCGTCGCTTGCACAGGCAAAGCCGCCCTTCTCCACGCCCTCGCGCTCGCAGAAGTCCTCGGCGCGCTCGCAGGCAAGCAGCGCAGAGTCAACGCGGTTGGGCTGACCCGGGCCCATGCCAATGCCGGCCTTACCCTTGGAAACCAGGATGGCGTTGGACTTGACGCCCTTGCAGACCTTCCAGGCAAACTCGAGCTCGGCCATCTCGGCGTCGGTGGGCTTGCGGTCGGTGGGGAACGTAAAGGTCGCAGGATCCTCGGTCACGTGGTCGACCTCCTGCACCAGCATGCCGCCGTCGACGGAGCGCAGCTCCACCTGGGCGCCGTGGTCCACGCCGCCGGTGGCCAGCACGCGCAGGTTGGGGCGCTTGGCCATGCGCTCGAGCGCCTCGGCAGTGTAGCTCGGAGCGATGATAACCTCGACGAACTGCTTGTTCTGATCGGCAAAGTGCTCAACCAGCTCATAGGGAACCTCGCGGTTGCAGGCGATGATGCCGCCGAAGGCGCTCTTGGGATCGCAGGCGAAGGCGCGGTCGTAGGCGGCCGTGATGTCCTCGGCCACGGCGGAGCCGCAGGGGTTCTGATGCTTGAGGATCACGCAGGCCGGCTCGTCGAACTCGCGGACTAGGTTCCAAGCGGCGTCGGCATCCAGATAGTTGTTGTAGCTGAGCGGCTTGCCCTGGATCTGCTCGGAGCCCACGAGCGGGAACTGCGAGCTCGCGGTATTCTCGCAGCCCTCGGCAAAGCGATAGACCGTGGCCTTCTGCTGAGGATTCTCGCCATAGCGCAGGTCGTCGACCTTCTCCAGCGAGATCTCGAGCTTGGCAGAGGTGTCCGCCACGTCGCTTGCGTGGGCGGCGAGCCAACGGGAGATAGCCGTGTCGTAGGCGGCGGTGGTCTGGTAGACCTTCACCTGCAGGCGACGACGGGTGGAAAGCGTGGTGCAGCCACCGGTCTCGCGCATCTCGGCCAGGACGGCATCATAGTCGGCCGGGTCGGAGATGACGGTAACGCTCGCGGCGTTCTTGGCGGCAGAGCGCAGCATGGAAGGACCGCCGATGTCGATGTGCTCGATGGCATCCGCGAAGGTGACCTCGGGGTTGGCGACGGTCTTCTCGAACTCGTACAGGTTGACGACGACCAGGTCGATCAGCTTAATGCCGTGCTGTGCCGCCTCCTGCATGTGCTGCTCGGAATCGCGGCGGGCCAGCAGCGCGCCGTGAACCTTGGGGTGCAGGGTCTTAACGCGGCCGTCCATCATCTCGGGATAGCCCGTGAACTCCTCGATGGGGGTTACGGGGACGCCCGCGTCCTCGATGGCACGAGCCGTGCCGCCCGTAGAGATGATCTCGACGCCAAAGTCATCGACCAGCGTCCGTGCGAAATCGACGACGCCCGTCTTATCGGTAACCGAAATCAACGCGCGTGCGATCTTCACATCAGATCCCATGCAGTCCTCCTGTCTGGTACGCCGCCGTGCTCTGTGAGTCGGTGATACGTCGATCTGCAGCGCTCGCGCAGCGGCATTGAAAATACTGATTTAATGTAGCGCATCGAGCGCATCGATGCACCCCGCAACGGGCGCATATGCAGAAAAAGTTTGCGAGCGGAGGGGATGGGCACGGCACCGGGCACGGTGAGTTCATGGAACACAGGGGCACCATAATTAGATGCCAATAGCGTGGTAGAACTGTGCTCGATATGCATCCGCAAAAGAAAGAGGCACCATGGTCTCGCGGGTTCTCTACCGACCGTTTGATACCGAAGACTTCGACGCCATCGCGTTGATTCTGCAGCAGCTTTGGCATAACAATTCGGATAACGATGAGTACAACCGCCTCGAGGCCGCATGCGACCTCGCCTATTGCCTTTCGTCTTCGACGTTTTCGCAGGTTGCCGTAATCGACGGCCATGCACGCGGCATTGCGCTTGCACGCGCAGGACAGAGCTCCGGCGCCACCGTTAAGGAACATTGGATGGATACCGAACGCGCGCTGCTATCGCAGATGCGTGAGCTGGAGCCCGATGCCTGCGCCGAGTATCTCTCGTTTGTGCGCGCAACCATCCGGACCAACAACCGCCTGCTCGAGAGCAGCCCGTTGCCGCACGACAACGAGGTCACGCTGCTTGCCGTGGATCGCGATGTCCATGGCCTGGGCGTTGGCACGGTTCTGCTCGATGCCGCGGTCTCACACCTATCCTCGCTTGGAGCGACGAGGGCGCACCTGTACACCGACTCCAACTGCTCGTGGAAGTTCTACGAGCTGCACGGCTTTAAGCGCACGGCCACGCACCGCGCCAACCGCGAAGAGCGTCGCCACGACATGCCGCGCGAAAGCTTCCTCTACGAACTCGATCTAACAGCCTAAACCCAGCAGCCATACCTAGTCATTTAGGGATGTTCCCAGTGATTAGTCGTTGGGGACAGCCTTCGTAGGTAGCGCATGAAAATGGGATGGATCCGTCGGCAGTCGCCGGAGAAGATCCATCCCAAAAATCAGAGCGCGCTAGAACGTTCCGCCGCCGCCTCCGCCGACGCCG
>DBFCNY010000306.1:0-1737 GCA_048298285.1 Collinsella sp. | reverse complement strand
GTTGTGGCCTGGTGATTCACGGCGAGCTGTGCAACACCGCTATGGAGGCCATCGTCGACCTGGCGACCCAGGAGCTCCATCCGCTGGCCAAGCGTGCGAAGGACATCGCCGCCGCTTCCGTATACGTACTTTCCATTACCGCCGCGATTGTGGGCGTGCTGGTATTTGCCCACGCGCTCGGCTTTATTTAGAAAGGGATTCCCATGTCCGACAATATGCAGCCTATCGATGAGATTTTGGATGACGAGGCCGAGGAGTTCGACCCGTTTGAGGGCATGAGCGATGAGGAGCTCGACGCCCTGTGCGACGAGGACGACAACCTCGCGGGCTTTGGCGACGTGGAGCCCGGTTTCCGCAGCGGCTTTGTGGCCCTGGTCGGTCGTCCCAACGCCGGCAAGTCCACGCTGCTCAACGCCTGTTACGGCAAGAAGGTCGCCATCACCTCGCCGGTGGCCCAGACGACTCGCCGCCGCATGCGCGCCGTCGTCAACCGCCCCGGCTACCAGCTGGTCTTTGTCGATACCCCGGGTATTCATAAGCCTAAGGACGGCCTGGGTTCCGAGCTTAACAAGAGTGCGTTGTTCGAGCTGAACGATGTCGATGTCGTCGCGTTTTTGATTGATGCCACCAAGCCCATCGGCAGGGGAGACGCCTGGGTTGCCGAGCGTGTCAGATGCGCTCGTTGCAAGAAGGTCCTGGTGCTCACTAAGGCCGATGAGGCCGACCCCGCACAGGTCATGGAGCAGCTTAAGGCCGCCCACGAGCTCATGGAATATGACGACGAGATCGTGACGTCGTCGGTCAAGAACTTCAACGTCGATGCCTTTATCGAGACCGTTGCGCACTTTTTGCCCGAAGGCCCGCGTTGGTTCCCCGAGGACATGGGCACCGACGCTTCTGACGAGACGCTCGTTGCTGAGTTTGTGCGCGAAAAGGTCTTGCGCCGCACCCGTGATGAGATCCCGCACTCCGTTGGCGTGATCTGCGATGCGCTCGAGCAGACCAAGAAGGTGCTACGCGTGCACGCCACCATTTACGTCGAGCGTGAGGGCCAGAAGGGCATCATCATCGGCAAGGGCGGCGAGATGATCAAGCATATCGGTATCGACGCCCGTCGCGATCTTGAGCGCATCTTTGGCACGCAGGTCTTTTTGGAGCTGGACGTGAAGGTCAAGGCCGGCTGGCGTGACGACGAGGCCCAGATTCGCCGCTTTGGGTACAACGCGGAAGATTAGTTCGCGTCAATGGCAGGCTCCCGGACATATCGCACGAAGGTGCTCGTCCTCGATAAGACGAAGCTCAAAGAGACGGACCTGATCTTGACGATGCTTGACGAGCGGGGCCGGCAGGTTCGTGCCGTGGCAAAGGGCGCCCGCAAACCCGGTGGACGTCTGGCTGCGCGCTGCGAGTTGTTCTGTACGGTCGATATGCTGCTCGCGCATGGACGGTCACTCGACGTGGTTTCTCAGGCCGAGCTTATGGAGGCGCCGCTCGGCGCTGCGCCCTATTACGAGACGACCTGCGCCGCAAGCGCGATCGCCGAGGTCGCGCGCGTGTGCTCGTTCGAGGACGCCGAGGACCCGTTTACCTTTGCCATCACGCAGCGAGCGCTTGCCCTGGTGGGCAGCGGGCTTGACACGGCACATATGGACCTACTTGTGGCGGCATATGTCTTTAAGCTGCTGTCGCACGTTGGCTATCGACCCGATTTTTCGGCCTGCGTGCTGTGCGGAGACC
>DBFCNY010000305.1:0-4496 GCA_048298285.1 Collinsella sp. | reverse complement strand
CAACACAGCAGACCGTGATGCATGCGCTCATCGCCTCTCCGCTCAAGGTCGACGACATCGCGGCGCTCGTCTCACTCGATGCTGTCGGCGTACTCAAACTCTTGGGCTCGCTTGAACTCGAGGGCCTTATCGAGCGCATGATGGATGGAAGGTAGGCGCCCTCCAAGTTTGCCCTTCACGCCCAGACGCCCTTCGGTCACAATGGAAAACGTGTCAATTAGAAAGGTGTTTGCAGATGCAGTTCGATCAGGTGACGGTTATCGGTGGCGGTCTGGCGGGTTCGGAATGCGCGATCCAGCTGGCAGACCGCGGGTTTGCCGTAAAGCTGTGCGAGATGCGCCCCCAGGTGAGCTCCCCGGCTCACCATACCGATCACCTGGCAGAGCTCGTCTGCTCCAATTCGTTTAAGTCGACCCGTCCGGATTCCGCGGCTGGTTTGCTGAAGGCCGAGCTTGAGCGCATGGGTTCAGTCCTGCTCGACTGCGCCCATCGCGCTGCTGTTCCCGCTGGTGGCGCCCTGGCGGTCGACCGTGTTACATTCTCCGAGCTCGTCGAGGCTGAGGTTGCCGCCCGCCCCAATATCGAGGTCGTTCACGGCGAGGTCACCCAGATCCCCGAGGGCCACGTGGTCATTGCCGCGGGCCCGCTGTGTTCACCGGCGCTGAGCGAAGAGGTCATGAAGCTCGTCGGTGGCGACGCCCTTGCGTTCTTCGATGCCGCGGCGCCGATCGTCGATGCCTCCACGCTCGATATGGACGTGCTGTTTTCGCAGTCGCGCTACGAGGAGCAGGGGAGCGGCGACTATCTCAACGCTCCGCTCAACAAGGAGGAGTACGAGGCCTTTATCGAGGCGCTCACCACGGCCGACCGCGTGGTGCTCAAGGACTTTGAGGGCGGCGATCTGTTCCAGGCCTGCCAGCCTGCCGAGGAGGTTGCGCGCACCGGCAAGGACGCCATTCGCTTTGGCGCCATGAAGCCCGTCGGCCTCACCGACCCGCGTACCGGACGTCGCCCTTGGGCGGCGATTCAGCTGCGTGCCGAGAACAAGGAGAAGACCGCCTATAACCTGGTGGGCTTCCAGACCAACCTGACCTTTGGCGAGCAGAAGCGCGTCTTCCATATGGTGCCGGGCCTGGAGAACGCTGAGTTCTTCCGCTACGGTGTCATGCACCGCAATACCTTTGTCGACGCCCCGCACGTGCTCGATGGCGCCTTTGCCGTGCCCGGTACCGGCGTGCGCCTGGCCGGTCAGATCACCGGCACCGAGGGGTACATGGAAGCCGTGGCGACCGGTCTGCTCGCGGCGCTCAACACCTATGCAGAGGCTATCGGCGCCGATTCCGTCGAGTTGCCCCGCGTGGGCGCCCTGGGTGCGCTCGTGGGCTATGCGACCGATCCTGCCACCGTGGGCTATCAGCCCATGCATGTCAACTTTGGCCTGGTGCCGCCGCTCGAGGACGGTAAGCGCCGCAGCAAGCGCGACCGCTATCAGGCCTATGCGGACCGTGCGCTCGAGGCCCTCGATGCCTACTTGGCCACGCGTTCCGACTTGTTTGGAGGCGACCGGTCATAGCCTTTGACCTGTACGACACCGTCGACTCTTTTATCGCCTATATCGCACGCGTTGAGGGGCTTTCTCCCAACACGGTGACGGCCTATGGCTCGAGACTGGAGCGCTTTGCTGCCTGGTGCGAGCGCGAGGATATTGATGCTTTCGCTGCCGACGTGCGCACCATTCGTCGCTATCTTGCTGAGCTTTCGCGTGAGCAGGTGGCTCCCCGAACGCTTGCGGCGCACCTGTCGGCTATCCGATCTCTCTATCGCTGGATGGCTGCCGAGGGGATTGTCGAGGGCGATGCGGTCTCGGCGATCGCGTCGCCCAAGCTGCCGCGTGACCTGCCGGGCGTCCTTACGACCCAGCAGGTCGAGGCGCTGCTCAAGACGCCTGATACCTCAACACCCGCGGGACTGCGCGATGCGGCGATGCTCGAGTTGCTCTATGCCTCGGGTGCCCGCATCTCAGAGCTTGCGGCGCTCAATGTGGAATCCATCTCATGGTCCGAGCGCACGCTGCGCCTGTGGGGCAAGGGGAGCAAGGAGCGTATCGTCCCTCTGTATCGTCGTGCGCTCGATGTGACGCGTCTCTATATTGAAGAGGGGAGGCCGGAGTTGCTCGCTCGGGCAAAGCGCCGCGACCTCGCTACCGGGCCGCATCCGCTGCTTATATCGGCGCGCGGCAATCGCATGAGCTCCGCGATGCTCCGGCGGCGGTTCCATACGCTGGCGACGCTCGCCGGCATTCCGGCTGACATCGCCCCGCATGCGATGCGCCATACCTTTGCGACCGACTTGCTCGAGGGCGGTGCGGACCTGCGCTCGGTTCAAGAGCTGCTAGGTCATGCGAGCCTGTCCACGACGCAGATCTACACGCATCTCACACCCGATCGGCTTAAACGTGCCGTGGCTCAAGCCCATCCCCGCGGCGAATAGTGGCTGGGACGTCCCGCGCCGCACTCAGGTGTGTGGTTTTGATTGCGGGTTGGCAGGAAGAGGCATTCCTGCTATCATTCATCGGGTTGCTTCACGGCAACATGTTTTTATCACGCACGCGCGGCTACTTCATACCGTGGTGCCCGGGCTTTGGTAGCACATGTCCGGGTTGGTTTTGGAGGATGACCCCGCGCGGAGGCAAACCACAGGAGGTTTAACATGGCTACCAAGATTAATATCCGCACCCTGCTCGAGGCCGGCTGCCACTTCGGTCACCAGACCCGTCGCTGGAACCCCAAGATGAAGCCGTTCATCTTCGGTGAGCGCAACGGCATCTACATCCTCGACCTCAAGCAGACCATCCTCGACGCCGACCAGGCCTACACCTTCGTCAAGAACGTCGCCAAGGGTGGCAACGTGCTGTTCGTCGGCACCAAGAAGCAGGCTCAGGAGGCCGTCAAGAACGCTGCTGAGCGCGCCAACATGCCTTACATCAACCAGCGTTGGCTCGGCGGTATGCTGACCAACTACGTCACCATCCGCTCCCGCATCAACCGCATGGAGGAGCTCGAGGCCATGGTCGAGGACGGCCGCATGGCTGTTCTGCCTAAGAAGGAGCAGGCTGTTCTCGGCAAGGAGCTCACCAAGCTCCAGACCAACCTCGGTGGCGCCCGCGACATGAAGGGTCTGCCCCAGGCTCTCTTCGTCATCGACACCAAGCGCGAGGAGAACGCCATCAAGGAGGCTCAGCGCCTGAACATCCCCGTCGTCGCCCTGATCGACACCAACTCCGATCCCGACGAGGTCGAGTACGGCATCCCCTGCAACGATGACGCTATCTCCGCTGTCACCCTTATGTGCGAGCTCATGGCTGACGCCTGCCTCGCTGGCTCTGGTAAGGAGCAGGTCTCCGAGGCCGAGATGGCCGCTGAGCCCAAGGCCGAGTAAATCAGTCTTAGTTAATTCTTTTTCATCTCTTTGAAAGGAACCACAATGGCCCAGATTACCGCCGCTATGGTCAAGCAGCTCCGCGAGATGACCGACTCCCCGATGATGGAGTGCAAGAAGGCTCTCGTCGAGGCTGACGGCGACATGGACGCCGCTGTCGACGTTCTGCGTAAGAACGGCCTTGCCAAGGCTGCCAAGAAGGCTGGCCGTGAGACCAACGAGGGCGCTGTCGCCGCGTTCGTCTCCGAGGATGGCAAGACCGGCGCTCTGCTTGAGCTCTCCTGCGAGACCGACTTCGTTGGCTCTAACGCCAAGTTCACCGGCTTTGCTTCCAAGGTCGCTGAGGTTGTCGCTACCACCGAGCCTGCTGACGTCGACGCTCTGCTCGAGAAGCCGATGGGCGAGGAGACCGTTTCCTCCGAGCTCACCGAGATGATTCACATCATGGGCGAGAACATGAAGATCTCCCGCTTCGCTGCCCGCAAGGCTGAGAACGGCGCGCTCGCTTCTTACATCCACATGGGTGGTAAGATCGGCGTCCTCGTCGAGTTCGCCTTCGAGAAGGCTGAGACCGCTCAGGCTGAATCCTTCAAGACCTTCGCTCACGACGTTGCCCTTCAGGTTGCCGCCGTCGCCCCGATCTGCGCTACCCGCGATCAGGTTCCGGCCGAGACCGTCGAGCACGAGAAGCAGATCTACATGGCTCAGGCTGCCGAGTCCGGTAAGCCCGAGGCTATCCAGGAGAAGATGGCTGTCGGCCGTCTGGAGAAGTTCTACAAGCAGTCCGTGCTCACCGAGCAGGAGTTCATCAAGGACAGCTCCCTCACCATCAAGAAGTACGCTGAGCAGGTCTCCAAGGAGCTCGGCGACACCATTACCGTCGTTGCCTTTGACCGTCTGGTCCGTGGCGAGTAAATAAGCTCTTGTAGCTGGTAATGAGCAGGCTGTGGGTTTTACTCACAGCCTGCTTTTTCATGGCTCTTCTTAGAGCCTTTGATAGAATGTTGAGAGTTCAATCTAAAGGAGGATCGCTTTGTCCGACATCCGATATAAACGCG
>DBFCNY010000304.1:0-12350 GCA_048298285.1 Collinsella sp. | reverse complement strand
GAGCAGAAGAAGCTCATCGAGCGCTACATCCAGGAAGCAGGTAGCCTGAATGCCGACTAGCCGCTATCAGGACAAGGTGCTCGAGACCTACGCGCGTTCCCTTTTGGAAGCCGCCAAGGCCGAGAACCATGTGTTCGAGGACCTCGAGATGGTCGAGCGCCTGGCTTCTGCCAGCCCCGAGATCATCGCCGTGCTCGACACCATGTCCAAGCGCGACCAGCTCGACCTTCTTCCCAAGGTGGCAGCTGCCTTTAAGTATGTTGCCGAGGAAGACGAGGATGTAGTGGGCGTGACCGTCACCACGGCGATCCCGCTCGACGACGAGCTGCGTCAAACCATCACTAAGAAATGCGAGCAGGACTTCGGCCGCAAAGTATTCCTTATCGAGCAGGTCGACCCGTCTATCGTGGGCGGCCTGGTGCTCGAGGCCCGCGGCGAGCGTCGTGACATTTCCGTCAAGACGCAGCTGCGCATCGCGCAGGAGACCCTCGCAAACTCTGCTAATTCGTACGGAGGTGAAGCCTAATGTCCGAAACCCTCAATGCCCAGGATATCGCCAAGAAACTGCAGGAGCAGCTCACGAGCCTCTCCGCGACGGTCGATACGCATGAGGTTTCAACGGTCGACGAGGTAGGCGACGGCATCGCGCGCGTCTCCGGCCTCAAGAGCGCCATGGCAGGCGAGCTTCTGGAGTTCAAGAGCTCCGATACCGGTGAGACCGTCTTCGGCCTTGCCCAGAACCTTGACCGTGACGAGGTCGGCGCCGTTCTGTTTGGTGCCGTCGACTCCATCAAGGAAGGCGACGAGTGCCGCACCACTGGCCGCATTATGGATATCCCCGTGAGCCGCGCCATGCTCGGCCGCGTCGTCAATCCGCTCGGCCAGCCCATCGACGGCCTGGGCGACATCGTCGCCACGCACCGTCGTCCCATTGAGTTCAAGGCCCCCGGCGTCATCGACCGTACCCCGGTGTGCGAGCCGGTTCAGACCGGCCTGTTGGCCATCGACTCCATGGTGCCTATTGGTCGCGGTCAGCGAGAGCTCATCATCGGCGACCGTAAGACCGGTAAGACCGCCATTGCCATCGACGCTATCCTCAACCAGCGCGGCAAGGGCATGGTCTGCATCTATGTCGCCATCGGCCAGAAGGCCTCCACGGTTGCCAACATCCGCGAGACCCTCGCTCAGCACGGTGCGCTCGACTACACCATCATCGTTTCGGCCACCGCTGCCGATTCCGCCCCTATGCAGTACATCGCGCCTATGGCCGGTGCCGCTATCGGCGAGTTCTTCATGTACAACGGCGAGGACGGCAAGCCCGCCAGCGAGACCAACCCCGGCGGCCACGTGCTCGTCATCTACGATGACCTGTCCAAGCAGGCTGTGGCCTACCGTCAGATGTCGTTGACGCTGCATCGTCCGCCCGGACGCGAGGCCTATCCTGGTGACATCTTCTACCTGCACTCTCGTCTGCTCGAGCGTGCTGTCAAGATGTCCAAGAAGAACGGTTACGGCTCCATGACAGCTCTGCCGATCATCGAGACCCAGGACGGCGACGTCTCGGCCTACATTCCGACCAACGTCATTTCCATTACCGATGGTCAGATCTACCTGCAGTCCGAGCTCTTCTTCCAGGGCCAGCGCCCGGCAGTCGACGTGGGCATTTCCGTGTCCCGCGTCGGTGGCGATGCGCAGACCAAGGCCATGAAGCAGGTCGCCGGCAACCTCCGTCTGGACCTCGCTTCCTATCAGGAGCTCGCTGGCTTTACGCAGTTTGGCTCCGACCTTGACGAGGCTACTCAGAAGCAGCTGACCCATGGTGCCCGCATGACCGAGCTCCTGAAGCAGCCGCGCTACAAGCCGTTTGAGGTTGGCGAGCAGATCGTTACGCTGTTCGCTGGCAACGAGGGCTTCCTGGATGACCTGGAGATTGCCGACGTGCTGCCTTTCCGTGCCGAGCTCATCGAGTACATGGACAATGGCTTTGGCTCGCTGCTCGACAAGGTTCGCGCCAAGAAGATCGATGATGACACCAAGGCTGAGCTCTTGCGCGTCATCGGCGACTTCAAGCAGCAGTTCATGGCCAAGCACCATTCGGATGTTTCTGGATCAGAGGAGAACTAAGCCCCATGGCCAACCTTCGCGACATTAAGAAGCGAATCTCCTCGGTTACCACGACCAAGCAGATCACGCGCACGATGGAGATGGTCTCTACGGCCAAGATCCGTCGTGCTCTCGATCGCTCCAAGCAGGCCGAGCCCTATAAGGAGGCGCTGACCGACGTCATGTTGACGGTCGCCGGCGACGCCTCCTGTTCGGGCACCGATCCCATGCTGCAGAAGCATGAGAGCGTCAAGCATGGCCTGATTGTCGTTATTGCCTCGGACCGCGGCCTTGCCGGCGGTTTCAATACGACGGTGGAGCGCACGGCCGAAAAGCTCGCCGCTTCTTGGGCGAACGACGGCATCGAGTGCGAGATCATCGCGTGTGGGCGCAAACCGGCCACGTATTTCCGTGACCGCGAAAACGTCGTCATGCACTTTGAGGGCAACTCCTCTGAGCCCGATTTCAATCAGGCCCGCATGATCTCCTCTCATATCTGCGATGCGTATCGTGCCGGTGAGCTTGACCGTGTCGAGCTTGTCTACCACCACGCCAAGAACCGCGTGGATCAGGAGCTTCGCGTCGAGCATCTGTTGCCGCTCGACCCCGAGATGATCGCTATGGCCCACGGTCCGCGTAAGAACGAGACCGACGCCCCTAAGCGCATCTCGTCCACGTTCGAGTTCGTGCCCTCTCCCGAGCATGTTCTCGGCAAGCTTGTGCCGTCTTATATCCTGACGGTCATCTACCAGGCCCTGATCGATTCGGCGGCTGCCGAGCAGGGTGCACGCCGCAAGGCCATGCACTCCGCGACGGAAAACGCCACCGCGATCATCTCGACCCTTACCCGCACGTATAGTCGCGTGCGCCAGGCTTCGATCACGACCGAGATTAACGAGATCGTCGGCGGAGCCTCAGCATTGGAGGAACAGTAATGGCTAATAACACCGTAAAGCTTGCGGTCGAGGAAGCCACCAAGAAGACGACTGCCGGTGATGGTCGCATCGTGCGAATCATCGGCCCTGTCGTCGACGTCAAGTTTGACGGCGCGGTGCCCCCGATCTACAACGCGCTCACGGTCGAGGCCGAGACCCCGATCGGTCATCTGAGCACGATCCTCGAGGTCGAGAGCCAGCTTCCGGGCGGCGTCGTCCGCACGGTCGCCATGTCCTCGACCGACGGCCTGCAGCGCGGCCTCATCGCCACCGATACCGGTGAGCCCATGAAGATGCCCGTTGGTCCCAAGACGCTCGGCCGCATTTGGAACGTCATGGGCAAGCCCGTCGACGGCAAGCCCATGCCCGAGGTGGAGGAGTTCTACCCCATCCACCATGCAGCGCCCCGTTTCGACGAGCTCACCACCAAGACCGAGATCTTCGAGACCGGCATCAAGGCTGTCGACCTGCTCGAGCCCTACATCCGTGGCGGCAAGACGGGCCTGTTCGGCGGCGCCGGCGTCGGCAAGACCGTTCTGATTCAGGAGCTCATCAACAACCTCGCCCAGGAGCACGGCGGCACCTCGGTGTTCACCGGCGTCGGCGAGCGTACCCGCGAGGGCACCGACCTGTTCCTCGAGATGAGCGAGTCTGGCGTTATCGACAAGACCTGCTTGGTCTATGGTCAGATGAACGAGCCGCCCGGAGCGCGTCTGCGCATCGGTCTGGCCGGCCTTACTACCGCTGAGTATTTCCGTGATCGTGGCCAGGACGTTCTGCTGTTCATCGACAACATCTTCCGCTTCTCCCAGGCAGGTTCCGAGGTTTCCGCACTGCTGGGCCGTATGCCGTCCGCCGTTGGTTACCAGCCCACGCTGGCAACCGAGATGGGCGACCTCCAGGAGCGCATTACCTCGACCAAGACGGGCTCCATTACCTCCGTCCAGGCTGTCTACGTCCCCGCAGACGACCTGACCGACCCGGCGCCTGCCACAACGTTTACGCACCTCGACGCCACCACGGTTCTTTCGCGTAGCATTTCGTCGCTCGGCCTGTTCCCGGCTATCGACCCGCTCGCATCTTCCTCCGACGCTCTCGATCCCTCGATCGTCGGCGAGGAGCACTACCGTGTCGCCGTCAAGGTCCAGGAGCTCCTGCAGGAGTACTCCGACCTTCAGGACATCATCGCCATTCTGGGTATGGACGAGCTGTCCGAGGAGCAGCGCCTTACGGTCAACCGTGCCCGTAAGATTCAGCAGTTCCTCTCGCAGTCCTTCCACGTCGCCGAGAAGTTCACCGGCAACCCCGGTGTCTACGTCCGCGTCGAGGATACCGTCCGCTCTTTCGCCGAGATTGTCGACGGCAAGGCCGATGACCTGCCCGAGCAGGCTTTCCGCTATGCTTCCACGATTGAGGACGTGCGCGAGCGCGCCCGCAAGATGGGGGAGAAGTAGGTTATGCGTATCCGCATCGTGTGCCCCGTGAGCTGCGCCTATGAGGGCGACGCTGCGTTTGTGTCGATTCCGTCCACGGATGGCGAGTTTGGCGTTCTGCCTGCTCACTCCAGCGAGATCTGCACGATCGACCGCGGTTACGTTCGCGTTTCCGATAAGGCCATGGGCACTGTCGACCACACGTTTGCCGTGGCCGGCGGCTATGCCCAGGTTGCGGACGATGTCGTGACCGTTCTCGCCGAGCGCGCTTGCGATTTGGCGACCGTCGATGCCGACAAGCTTAAAGCTGATATTCAAGGTTTTGAAGAGAAGCTGGGTAATTTGTCGGAGGATGATGCACGCCGCGCCTACCTCTATAATGAAATCGCATGGTGTAAGCTCAAGCTTGCCCAATAGTCAAACGATTTAGCGTTCGACCATTTGCGAACACATCATGCCCGGGATGGCCCAGCCATCCCGGGCATGCTTTTTGAAAGGGTAGACCTTGGATATTATCCGCGTTGAGGGTGGCCACGCCATCGGAGGCTCCGTGCCCGTTTCGGGCGCCAAGAACTCCGCGCTCAAACTCATGGCGGCAACGCTTCTGGCGCCGGGCAAGACGACGCTGCAGAACGTGCCCGATATTTCCGATGTCCACGTGATGGGCAAGGTGCTCAAGGGTATGGGCGCCACAATCGATGTCCTTGACGAGCACACGCTCGAGATTGATACCTCTCAGGTCGATTCTTGGGAGGCCCCCTACGAGCTCGTTGCCAAGATGCGTGCTTCCACAGCCGTGATGGGACCCCTGCTGGGTCGCTTCCATCGCGCCAAGATCGCCATGCCGGGCGGCTGCAACCTGGGTGCTCGCAAGATCGATATGCACATTCTTGGTCTTGAGGCCCTGGGCGTTGAGTTCGATACCGCCCACGGCTACATCAACGCTAATGCGCCCCAAGGTCTGCGCGGTACCACCGTCACGCTCGAGTTCGCCAGCGTCGGTGCGACCGAGAACCTCATCATGGCATCCGTGCGCGCGCAGGGCACCACGGTTATCGACAATGCCGCCCGCGAGCCCGAGATCGTCGATCTCGCCAACATGCTCAACGAGATGGGCGCCAAGATTGTCGGCGCGGGTACGCCCGTCGTGACCATCGAGGGCGTGGAAGAGCTGCATCCTGTTACCCATCGCGTAGTGGGCGACCGCATCGAGGCCGGTACTTTTATCGTTGCCGGTGCGTTGATGGCCGACGATCGCGGTGTCGATGTCATGGGCTTTTGCCCCATTCACTTGGGCATGGTGCTCAAGAAGATGGAGCTCATGGGTATCGACTGCGAGCGCGTCGAGGATGGCGTCCATGTAAACCGTGCCGAGCGTATCAAGCCGGTCGACATCCAGACGCTTCCGTTCCCCGGCTTCCCGACGGACATGCAGGCGCAGATTATGGTGCTCTCCGCCCTTGCCGACGGCAGTTCCGTTATTACCGAGAACATCTTCGAGAATCGCTTTATGTTTGCCTCTGAGCTGGTGCGCATGGGTGCCGACATTCGTATCGAGAGCCATCATGCCATGATTCATGGCGTTAAGGGCTTCTCGGGTGCACAGGTTACCTCGCCCGATCTGCGTGGCGGAGCGGCCCTCGTCGTAGCGGGCTTGATCGCCGACGGGACGACCGAGGTTTCGGCCATCCATCACATCAAGCGCGGCTACGAGCAGTTTGTCGAAAAGCTGCAGGCGCTCGGCGCGCATGTCGAGCATGCTTCCGTCCCCGATCCCGTCATCTACTAATACAGGTTGCCTATGTTTAATAAAAAGCCCCTCGCGGATACCACCGCCCGAAGACCCTCAACTGGTGCGCAGGCCAAGATCTACAGTCGCGATAACGTGGCTCGCTATTCCGAGCGCGCTCGTCAACGTCGTCGTAGCCACACGATTCGTCACGTCGCGCCCATTGTCGTGCTTGGTGTGCTGCTGAGTGCCACTACCGCTGCCGGCCTGTGGTTTGCCACCATTATGGGCAAGCTCGGCGATTCTAATGTCATTACCGATAATCTGCGTCGGGTTCTGGTTGACACCGATGAGGCAAAGGATCCGTTCTACGTGCTGCTTCTTGGCACCGACGGCCGTCCGGGCGAGGATACGTATCGTGCCGACTCGATTATCCTGGCACGCATCGACCCCACGCAAAAGCAGGCGACGCTCATTTCCGTTCCGCGCGACACCAAGGTCGAGTACAAGGGCGAGACCATGAAGATCAACGCCTGCCATACCGTTGGCGGCGCCGAGGCCATGGTCGAGGCGGTCAACGAGCTGTGCGGTGTTCAGATTTCCCACTATGCCGAGGTCAGCTTCGACGGTATGCAGGCGCTGATTGATTCGGTTGGCGGTATCGACATTAACGCAACCGATGATGTTGACGACCCCGAGCACCTGGATATTAAGATTACCGCTGGCCAGCAGCATATGGACGGTGCCACCGCCCTTACCTATGCCCGCTGCCGCTACACCTATGCCGACGGCGATTACACGCGCATGCGCCACCAGCGTCAGGTGCTTGGCGCCCTTGCCAACCAGATTCTCAATAAATTCGATGCCACGAAGATCTTTGGCCTGGTTAATTCGCTGTCCGATATGCTTGTAACCGATATGAGCGTTCAGGATATCGTGGCTACGGTCAACGCCATGCGCGGTATGGATGTCGACGGTATCTACTCGGCCAACCTGCCCTCGTACGCCGACGACAGCACCATGATCGACGGTGTGAGCTACGTCTTTGTCTACGAGGACGAGCTCAAGGAAATGATGGAGCGCGTCGATGCCGGCAAGGATCCCAAGGGTCCCAACACCATGGGTCTTTCCGACGGTTCCAGCTCTACGATCGGCGACCTGAACAACAACACGTCTGACGACTACGCAAACGGTACCGCAACCTCATCGGTCAGCTCTGACGATTCCGATGACTCAAGCGATTCGAGCGATTCGGACTACTACGAAGAGCCCACCGGCGACGGCAACGGCTACGAAGCCAACTACTAGAGTTACGCGGTTTTACCAAACCGCGTAACCAGTTGACGCTGCAAACCCGCCAGAGCGGCAATCTGCCTTTCAACTTCGGCGGCATGATCAAAAGATCAATGCCACCTCGTTTCAAGGCACCTTGCTCGCTCTGGCGGGTTTTCGCTGTCGGTGCCAAAACATCGGCGTAACACTTGGCACATGGGTAGTCATTGGGGACGTTCTTAAACGACTGGTCAAAGGGGGCACTCTTGATGCACTTGGCACTTGGGGACGTTCCTTTTGTACCGGCAGTTTGGGACACTCCTTGCTTCAAGAGGCTGGCGTGCGTCAACCTATTCTCGTTGCAGTAAAAAACCGCCCCGTTCTTGGTTGAGGACGGGGCGATTCGTCTTTTGGGGTTGTGCAGCCAGGCTTATGCGAAGCGAGCGACGAGTTCCTGGAGGACGTCGGTCATCTTGACGAGCGAGCTGACCGGGACGAACTCGTTGACGCCGTGGTAGCAATAGCCGCCGGTGGAAAGGTTGGGGCAGGGCAGACCGCGGAACGACAGCTGGGCGCCGTCGGTGCCGCCACGAATTGACAGCACTTGGGGCTCAACGCCGCAGGCAAGGTAGGCTTCCTTGGCAACATCAATAAGCTCGGGATAGTCACGAACGATCTCGGCCATATTTCGATACTGCTGCTTAATCTCGACCGTCACGCGCTCCTCACCCAGACGCTGGTTGAGCATCGAGGCAGCGGCATCAATAAGGTCGAGTTTTTGCTGGAACTTGGCGGCGTCATGGTCGCGGACGATATAGCGCGCTGTGGCGTGATCGACGGTCGCAGATACACCCTCAAGGTGATAAAAGCCCTCGTAGCCTTCCGTATACTCCGGGCGCTGCGCGTAGGGGAGCAACGCGTTGAAGTCGCAGAACAGATTGCCTGCGTTGACCATACGGCCCTTGGCGTCGCCCGGGTGGATGGACTGGCCCTCAAAGCGGACGGTCGCCTCGGCGGCGTTAAAGCACTCCCACTCCAGCTCGCCGATGGGGCCGCCGTCGACCGTGTAGGCGTACTTGCAGCCAAAGGTATCGATATCCAACAGCTCGGCTCCGTGGCCGATCTCCTCGTCAGGGCAGAAGCAAATGCCGAGTGCGGGATGGGGCAGAGAAGGGTCCTGAGCGATACGCGCGACAAGCGACATGATCTCGGCGACGCCTGCCTTGTCGTCCGCGCCCAGCAGCGTGGTGCCATCGCTGCAGACTAGGTCCTCACCCGCGAGGTCGTTCAGGGCGTGAAGCTTGGCGGTACTCATGGCAACGGGCTTACCGTCAACCGTGCCGCAGACCAGGTCGCCGCCTTCGTAGTGTACGATGTGCGGCTTCACGCCGGCGCCCGGTGCAACTTCGGTGGTGTCGAGATGGGCAATCAGGCCCAGGGCGGGCTTGTCCTCAGCGCCCGCACTTGCGGGGATATGCGCGCAGACATAGGCGTGCTCGGTCACGTGGGCATCTTCCGCACCAAGCTCGCGCAGCTCTTCAGCCAGCACGTTGGCAAGGTCAAACTGAACGGCGCTCGAGGGTACCTGGTCGCAGTTTGCATCCTCGGACTGCGTGTTGATCTGGACGTAGCGCAAAAAGCGCTCGAGGACATCGGGGTTCGTGGTGGTGTTTTCCATAAAGACCGCTCCAATCTTGGTCGTCGTGTGCAACAAGAACTCTAGCACGGTATGCCACGGCATACCGCGACGCTTGGATGGGGTAGAATCAGCCATTGAATGCAGAAGGGACGGAAGATCATGGATACGACAAATAGCTCGCGCGAACTACATCTGACGGTGGCGAACGAAGACTACTTGGAGTGCATGGTTCGCATTGAAAGCGAAGAGGGGGAAACCAACGGCGTTCGATCGGTCGACATCGCGCAGCGCCTTGGCGTCTCCAAGGCATCGGTCAATAAAGCGGTTTCGGCGCTCAAGGCATCCGAACTTGTCGAGCAATCGCACTACGGCAAGGTAGTCCTGACCGATCGCGGCCGCGAGGTTGGTACGGCTATCTGGTACCGTCATCGCCTCATCCGCACGTTTTTGGTTCAGGAGCTCGGTGTCGAATTTGAGCGAGCCGATTCCGAGGCCTGCATGATGGAGCATGCGCTTTCCGAGGACACGATGAACCGCTGGCTCGCCTATCTCGAAAAGCAGGGAATCAGCGTCGAGGAATAGCGGGATATATATGGATACGAGTTATTACAACCGCTTTGGTGCCGAGGAACTTGCGCGCCGCTTGTCGAGCGAGACCTTGTTGGCGCAGGGCCCCATGGGCAGTGTTCTGTTGAGTGAGTACGATGCCGCCGACATTCCACCGGCGTTTTGGAATCTGGCAGAGCCGCAGACCGTTTCTCGTATCCATCGCTTGTATGTCGCTGCCGGCGCGCAGGTGCTCATTACCAACACCTTTCAGGCATCAAGCTATGCCCTCAAGCACGACCAGATTGCGCCGTCCGTGGCGGAGGTCAATCGCGGGGCCGTCGACGATGCTCGCCAGGCGCACCCGCAACTGCTGCTGGGCTCGATGGGCCCGATCGGTATTGAGTGGTTTGCCGAGGACTCTGCCGAGTATCGTGAAATCCGAGGCATTGCGCGCGAACAGGCGCACGCCTTGCTCAATGCCGGCGTTGACGGTCTGCTGATCGAGACGGTGACGTCTATCCGTAATTTGCAGCCCATGCTTGCCGGCGCCCGAGATGCCGCCGACGGCATGCCTGTTCTGGTGAGTTTTGTCGTTGACGATAAAGGCGACCTGTTGGGCGATGGCCTCAACATCGAGGCGGCCGTTTTGTACGCCGAAAAACACGGCGCAAACTCGGTTGGTGTTAATTGCTGTTCGCTTGCGGCCGCGAACGCGGCGGTGCCCAGGATGGTTGCATCGGCGACTACTCCCGTCACGGTGCGTCCCAACGTAGGCGATCCGGTCCAGACTCAGGATGGCCCCGTATGGCACGAGAACCCCGAAGCTTTCGCGCGCGCATGCATCGAATGGAGACATGCCGGTGCCGCAATGGTGGGCAGTTGCTGTGGAACCACGGCAATCACTACGGCCGCGATGGCCGAGGCGCTCGATATATAAAGGGCAAAACCGCTCCATACGGGGCGGTTTTTTTATTGCTTGCATGTCCTCGGCAGCATTTGCCCAAATGGTGAATGCTGGTGCCGGCAGGTTGCTGAGTGCGTGTTGCGGGTATACCTCACGCGTATCATGATCCAAACACTGTGAGGTGTCTGCGCGTGTGCGCGATAATTCATTTTGGAACTGACGGTTGGCGCGCTCGCGTCGATGAGGACTTCACTGCCGATAACGTTGCCCGTATCGCCGATGCCGTCGGCGAGTTGTGGCAAAAGACCAATCCGGGCAAAACGGTATATATAGGGTTCGACACCCGGCCCCTGGCGAGCGAGTTCGCTGAGCTTGCGGCGGGCGTGCTAGCAGCGCACGGGCTGGACGCCGTGCTCGCTTCGCGACCTGTTCCGACCCCTGCCCTTACGTGGGCGGCGGCTTATGACGGTGGGGCGTGCGGCGCGCTCATGGTGACGGGGTCCCATCATCCGCAGGGTTATCTGTGCCTCAAGATTCGCATGGGTGACGGCTCGACCGCCAACCAGGATGTCATCGAAGAGCTCGAAGAGACCATGGCTCCCGAGCCAATGGGGATCGAGGGGCAATATCGCACCGCGGATATCATTCCTGACTATATGCAGGCGGTGGCATCGTTTGTCGATGCCGAAGCCATCCGCGACGCGCACCTGCGCGTGGTTGTCGATCCCATGGGCGGCGCAGCCCAGGGTTATCTAGCCGACTTGCTGCGCGAGCTTGGCGTTGAGGTGCACGAGATTCACGCCGGGCAGGCGTCTGACCAAGAAGATATCTGCCCCGACCCCGTTGAGCCTTGGGTGGACACTTGCGAGCGCGCGGTTATCGAGGACGGAGCTTGCGCCGGCCTGGTGACCGACGGCGACGCCGATCGTATCGGCGCGGTTGACGAGCGCGGCAGATATATACATCCGCATCAGATCATGGCGCTCGTTTTGGGCGACTTGGTTCAATTTCGTAATTTGGAGGGGCGCGTCGTCGTCAATCTTTCGTGTTCGACGCTCGTGCGTCGCATTGCCGAGGCGCTTGGCTGCCGCGTGACCGTCAAACCAGTCGGTTTCAAATATATAGCGGCAGAGATGAAGAAGGGCGGCGTCCTCATAGGCGGTGAAGAAGCCGGTGGTATCGGCATCGCCGCGCATATGCCCGAGCGCGATGGAATCCTCGCCTGTCTGATTCTGTGTGAGCTTATGGCAAAGACGGACGCGCCTTTGGGCGTTCTGGTCGACCAACTCGAGGATAGTTTTGGTAAGACGAGTTACGGTCGACGGGATTTGCGCCTTGAGGCCGAAGATGCCGAAACGTTACGAACCCTGCTGCCGGGCGTAAACCCCAAGTCGATTTGTGGCAAGGTGCCGCAAAACGTTAGTCATATGGATGGCTTGCGTTTGGCATTCGAGGATGACACGTGGCTGCTGGTCCGTCCTAGCGGGACCGAACCAGTGGTGCGCGTCTACGCCGAGGGGTTCTCGGTGGAAGAACGTGATGAGTTGCTCGATGCTGGCTGTGCTTTAGCTAGGGGGACGTATCCGCTTTAACCATGAGACTGCCTTATATAAAGAGATGCTCGGCGAGCGGTAGGTAACGGCTGGCAAACGTTAGTCGGATCACAGGATGTGTAGGAAATGTGTACGCCCAGATTCCCGCCCCCGGGGCCCCTCCGGTCTGGCAATATATCTCCTTGCCGCGCGGCCCGGTGGAACCGGATGAGCCGCAAAGCGTGCACCTTGAG
>DBFCNY010000303.1:0-3865 GCA_048298285.1 Collinsella sp. | reverse complement strand
GCGTGGAGCCGCTCTCGCCGCAGTCGAGCGTGCCGCCGGCAAGGGCCTTGAGCAGGCCGAACTCAATGCTCTTCATGGTGGGGTGGACCTGGAAGCCGTCCTCGACGGTCTCGATGCGGGCGCCGAGCGCCGTGAGGCAGCGGACCGTGGCCTCAATATCGGCGCAGGTGGTGTTGCAGGTCACATGCGTCTCTCCGTTGGCAAGGGCGGCGCAGATGATGAGGCGGTGCGCCATCGACTTGGACGCGATGGCGGGAACGGTGCCCCTGAGCGGGGAGGGGGTTATGCGGGCTAGCATGCTGATGCGTCTCCCTTCTGGCCGAGGCCCTCGGCAATCAAATCGTGGAAGGTGGAAAGCGGCGTGCGGTCGATGCTGCAGCGGCCAATGCCGTACGGAATCACCAGGTCGATGGTGTCGCCCGCGCGCTTCTTGTCGTGGAGCGCCTCGGCAAAGACGGCATCGGCATCTAGGTCGCAGCGGGTCTTGAGGCCGTGGCGGGCGCAGAGCTCCTCAATGCGGCCGGGCAGCTCGGCGTCGCAAATCCCGTGCAGGGCGGCGGCACGCGTGATAATGCCCATGCCGATCGACACGCAGTTGCCGTGTCCCAGCTCAAAGTGCTCGCAGGCCTCGACGGCGTGTCCGGCGCTGTGTCCAAAGTTGAGCAGCTTGCGCTGGTTGGTCTCGCGCTCGTCGGCAACGACCACGGCGCGCTTGATGTCGATATTGCGGGCGATGATGAGCGCCACGCGAGCCACGTCCTGGTTGAGCAGCTCCAGCGTGAGCGGGGTCTTCTCGAGCTCATCGAAGAGTTCCGGATCGGCGATTACGGCATGCTTGACGACCTCGCCGCAGCCGTCGGCGAACTGCTCGGGCGTGAGGGTGGCCAGGCATCCCACGTCGGCGATAACCACGCTCGGCTGCCAAAAGGCACCGGCGAGATTTTTGCCGGCAGCCAGGTCGATGGCCGTCTTGCCGCCGACCGACGAATCCACCATGGCGAGCAGGCTCGTGGGGATCTGCACAAACTTACAGCCGCGCATGTAGGTGGCGGCCACAAAGCCGGCCACATCGCCCACGACGCCGCCGCCGAGCGCCACAATCACATCGGAGCGTGAAAGCTCGTGCTCGGCCACAAACTCAAGTATGGCAACGTAGGTCTCGGCGCGCTTGTGTGCCTCGCCGGCCTCGAAGGTGCAGATGCTTACCTCATAGCCTGACGCCTCCAGGCTCTGCTTAACGGGCATCTGGTAGAGCGGGCCCACGTTGGTGTCCGTCACGATGACGGCGCGAGTGCCTCCGGCGGTGGCGCGAACGAGCGGCCCAGCCTGCTCCAGCAAAAAGGTGCCCACGTGTACCTGGTAGGGGCGTGCGGTGTCGATATCGATGGAAATCGCCATAAGCTATGGTCCTTTCGACCTGGCGTGATGGGTGGTCTAGTGGGAGGCCTCGTCGTCGAGCGCGCGCTTAATGCGATCGCCCTCGGCAAGGAGATTCTCTAGATAGCGCTGGTCGCGGTCCTTGAGCGCGCGGCTGTAGGCGCCGAGCGATTCGATCAGATGGTCGATCTCGAAGGCGAGTGCGTCGGCGTCGTCGATCATGAGCTCGGACCACATCTGCGGGTTGAGGTGGGCCACGCGGGTGAGGTCGCGGTAGCTACCGGCCGAAAAGCCGTGGTGGACCTGGGCGGTGGGGCTCTTTACGTAGGCGTTGGACACCACGTGCGCGAGCTGGCTTGTAAAGGCGATCACGCGGTCGTGCTCGGCGGCGGTGGTCACACTGAACTTGCCAAACCCCAAGGGGCGCACCATCTCGCGCACCTGGCCCAAAAGCTCCAGCTTAAGTGCGTCGTCCACTGCGGGTGGTACAAGCACGAGCGGTGCGCCCTGGAACAGGTCGGCGCTGGAATGAGCGTAGCCCGAGAACTGGGTGCCCGCCATGGGGTGTGCGCCCACAAAGTAAAAGCCGTGCTCTCGTGCGAGCTCAAAGGCCCGCTCGCACACAATGCCCTTGACGCCCACGGTGTCGATCACCACGGGACCCATGATGGCCTCGGTGTCGGTGGCGTCGGAGAGCGCCTGGGCGTGCGCCTCGAGCCACTCGATGCAGGCCTCGGGGTAGCATGCCAGGACGATGATGTCGCATTCGCCGAGCGTCTCGTCGTTGAGCTCGCCGGCGACGGTGCCCATGCTGGCGGCCGTCATGACATCGTCATCGGGGTCCCAGGCCAGCACGCGGACGCCCGCCTGCGCATAGCCGCGGGCAAAGCTGCCGCCGATGAGGCCCAGGCCCACGATGCCGGCACACTTGGGGCCACCCTGGTTAACGCGTGCGTTTCTCACCGTACCCATGGTCTACTCCTGAACGGTCTCTTGGCAGACGACCTCGCGGATGGCGCGGATGCGGCGCATGGTGTCGTCAAACTGGTCGGGGGTGAGGGCCTGAGCGCCATCGGACCAGGCGTGGCTCGGGTCGTCGTGGACCTCGATCTCCAGGCCATTGGCGCCGCAGGCGGTCGCGGCGAGCGCCATGGGCTCAACATAGCGGGTGTAACCGGTGGCGTGGCTGGGGTCGGCGACGACGGGCAGGTGTGACAGATGGTGCAGCACCGGCACGGCGTTGAGGTCGAAGGTGTTGCGGGTGCGGGTCTCGAAGGTGCGAATGCCACGCTCGCACAGGATGACGTTGTCGTTGCCCTCGCTCATGATGTACTCGGCAGCCATGAGCAGCTCGTCGACGGTGCCGGACATGCCGCGCTTGAGCAGGATTGGGGTCTTGGTCTTGCCGACCTCCTTGAGCAGGGGGAAGTTCTGCGCGTTGCGAGCGCCGATCTGCATGACGTCAATCTTTTTATCCAAGAAAACCTGCACGTCGCGTGGGTCCATGATCTCGGTGACGATCGGCATGTCGAGCTCGGCGGATGCCTCGCATAGCAGGTCCAGGCCGGCGGGGCCCATGCCCTGGTAGGCGTACGGGGAGGTGCGGGGCTTGTAAGCGCCACCGCGCAGCATCGTGGCGCCGGCGGCTTTCACACGGCGTGCGATGCGAATGAGGTTTTCGCCCTCGACAGAGCAGGGACCGGCGATGACCTGGAACTGGTCGCCGCCGATCTTGACGCCGTGGCCGCAGTCGATGACGGAGTCCTCGGGGTGGAACTTGCGGTTGGCGCGCTTAAAGGGCTCGGAGACGCGCTGCACGCGCTCGACGACGTCCATGGACTCGAGGAGGAACGGGTCGATCTTGGTGGTGTCTCCCACGAGACCGATAATAGTCTCGTTCTCGCCGCGCGAGACGTCGGTCTTGAGACCCTTCTTCTCAATCCAGCTGACGATATGGCTGACGGCCTCGTCACTGGCGCTCTGCTTTAAAATTGCAATCATGGTGTGCCTCTCACCTCGTTGGATAACTTTTGCAAAAACGGCCCGCATCGCGAGCCGTGTATATATGGTGCATGTGAGTTTATACTAATTGTTTCACTTTTGCGTTCTAAAGTGAGCCTCTGCGCCGTGTCTTCCTCGGAATTGCAAAGCTTTTTCTATTATTTTGTTAGCCCGTGGCGCACTTGGGTATAATGCCAACCGTTCGCCCTATTAGCTCAGGGGATTAGAGCGTCTGCCTCCGGAGCAGAAGGCCGTTGGTTCGAATCCAACATGGGGCACCATCGAACGTAAGACCGTCCGAACCTCGCATGGTCCGGGCGGTTTTCTTATACCGACGCGACGTGATGGGACGTGGTATGGCAGTAACGGATATCGAGCGCGGACTTTCGACCGCCGAGGTCGAGGAGCGCATCGCCGCCGGTAAAATCAACCGCAACATGGAGCTCAAGACCAAATCGGTCCGCGAGCTCATCATCGAGAACCTCTG
>DBFCNY010000302.1:0-6182 GCA_048298285.1 Collinsella sp. | reverse complement strand
GGTAGACCGTGGTCTTGACGACATCGGCAAAGGTGGCGCCGGCAGCGGTCAGCAGAGCCTCGACGTTAGCAAGGGACTGCTTGGCCTGGGCCTCGACGCCCTCGGGCAGCTTGCCGGTTGCGGGGTCGATGCCCAGCTGGCCGGACAGGAACACCATGTTGCCGGTCTGGATACCGGGGGAATACGGGCCGATGGCTGCGGGTGCGTTATCGGAAGACACGACGGTCTTGCTCATGTTTTTCTCCTTACGATCAGATAGAGAGCGTGAGCGCGGCGTTCGCACCGGGAGGCACAATTCGGTCTGAACACCGCGCTTGATTTGGGATAGTACTCAAGGTTTCTGTTTGATGCAAGAATATTATCAGCTGGAGAGAATATTTTATCGCCCAACGGCGCCCGTTGGCAGCTGAACGGTTCTCCACGGGGTCAGCCAGCCTAAGCTGCTGAAGACTTTATCCCGCTTGGAGCACGGGCATCGCCTGCCGCAACGGCACCACTATACTTTTGAATATCTGAGCATTTTGAAAGGCAGGATATGACCGCAACCGCCAGTCGAACCACCAACCGCAGACCCGAGCTTTTGGCGCCCGCCGGAGGGCCCGAGCCCTTTGCCGCCGCGCTCGCTGCCGGGGCAGACGCCATCTACTGCGGCATGGGCAGCTTCAACGCCCGCCGCAAGGCAACCAACTTTACCGACGAGGCCTTTGAGCAAGCCTGCCGCGCCGCGCATCTAGCCGGGTCGCGCGTCTACGTCACGGTAAACATCGTCATCAAGCAGTCCGAGATGAGCGATGCGCTGCAGCTCATCCATCGCTGCTCCACGCTGGGCGCCGACGCCTTCATCATCCAGGACTGGGGCCTGTTCTTTGAGGTCAAGCGCACCATGCCCGGCATCGAGACGCACATCTCGACCCAGGCGAACATCCATGATGACCGCGGAACGCTTTGGTGCCACGAGCAGGGCGCCGACCGCGTGACCCTCTCGCGCGAGCTCTCCATCGACGAGATCGCCGTCATTCACAACGCCGCGCCCGATGTCGACCTCGAGGTCTTTAGCCACGGCGCCATCTGCTTTTGCTACTCGGGCCTGTGCCTGCTGTCGAGCTTTGCCATGGCGGGACGATCGGCAAACCGCGGCATGTGCGCCCAGCCCTGCCGCCTGCCCTACGAGCTGATCGACGAGA
This sequence comes from Collinsella sp., assembly GCA_048298285.1. Classification (GTDB taxonomy): domain Bacteria; phylum Actinomycetota; class Coriobacteriia; order Coriobacteriales; family Coriobacteriaceae; genus Collinsella. The sequence goes on along the minus strand of DBFCNY010000302.1, from coordinate 4,998 downwards.
GCGGCCGCTCGCTCTCCCCTGCCGGTCGCGAGCGCGCGCTGTGCCCGCGCGACACCAACACGTCGCAGCTTGTTCGCCGTCTGTATGACGCCGGCGCCGCATCGCTCAAGCTCGAGGGCCGCATGAAGGCTCCCGATTACGTGTACTCCATCGTTGATGTGTATCGTCATCAGATCGACGACATGCTGGCCGGGGTCGCCGTAGATAAGGACGAGGACGCCGCTCGCCAGCGCCAACTCAAGCGCTGCTTTAACCGCGACTTTACGCACGCCTATCAGGACGGCACCTCGGGCGACGAGATGATGAGTTACGAGCGCTCCAACAACCGCGGCCAGATTGTGGGCACGGTGCTGGGCAGCCGTCTGGCCAACCGCGACGTGCGCGGGCTCAAACCCGACGACCGTCGTCGCCGCGCCGCCATCGCCCGCATTGAGTTGTTTGAGCCCGTGGGCAAGGGCGACCTGCTGGAGCTTCGTCACGACAATGAGTTTGACCAGTTCCTGACCACCATCGCTGCCGAGGATGCCGCTGCCGGCGACATCATCGAGTGCCGCGTGCCCCGCAGCATGCCCAAGGGCTGCCGCGTCCGCGTGATTCGCAGTCAGCGCGCCATCGACGCCGCCGGCGCCGCGCTCAAGCGCGATGTGCTGCGCCGCCGAGCTGTTGACGTGTCCGTCGTGGCGCGCCTGGGCGAGCCGTTTACCGTTACGCTCACCTGCTGCGACGACCCTTCGCTTACGGCCACGGCCACGGGCTTTACCGTCGAGGCTGCCAAGACCCGCGCCGTCGAGGCATCCGATCTGGTTGAGCACGTCGGGCGCATGGGCTCCTCTCCCTTTGAGGCCGCAAGCTTTGACGTTTCGCTCGACGCCGGCTGCGGTATGGGCTTTTCCGCCGTGCACAAGGTGCGCGCCGCCGCTTGTAAGGCGCTGGAAGAGGCCATTCTGGCACCGTACGAGGAGCGCGCGAAAACGCTCGAGCTGCCGGCGATTGTAACCAGTGATTCCCGCCCCGCGCCCGAGCACTACCGCGATGAGCCGCAGATCTGCGCCACCGTCACCTCGCTCGAGGCCGCCGAGGCCGCTCGTGCCGAGGGTGTAACGCGCATCTACATGACCACCGACGCGCTCGATGCGGCCGAGCTCTCCCCCGCCGATGCATTTGAGCAGGGCATCGTACCCGTGCTCGACGAGGTCTGCCGCGCCGTTGACCACGTACGCGTCGACCCGTGGGTTGTTGCCGGCGCCACGGTCGCTATTGGCAACATCTCTGAGCTTGCCCTGGCCGCCCAGGTTGGCGCCACGGCCGAGATTCGCTCTTGCCTGCCGGTGCACAACACGCCCTGCATGGAGGCGCTTGCCGGGCGCGGAGCCGGTGCGTTTTGGCTCTCGCCCGAGATCACGCTCGACGAGATTGTCTCGCTCGGCGCCGCCGCGCCCGCGGCTCTGGGCATCACCGTCTTTGGCCGCCCGCGCGTCATGACAAGCGAGCATTGCATTCTGCAGGTTGCCAACGGCTGCATCCACGATTGCGCCAACTGCCGCCTGCGTGCCCGCAAGCTCTCGCTCAAGAATATCGACGGAAAGGTCATGCCGGTGCGTACCGACATCCACGGCCGCTCACGCCTGTACGACGCCTACCCCATCGACCTCACGCCTCAGGGTCCTCAGCTGCTCGATGCCGGCGTGCGTCGTCTCATGGTGGACGGAACGCTACTCGAGACGGATGAGATCGCCCGTGCCGTCGCTCGCGTCCGTCGCGCCGTCGAGGCAGCTCAAGCCGGCCGCAAGCCCGCCGCCCGCCTGCGCGGGGCGACTTCGGGCTGCATGTTTGTGGGAATTAGCTAACCGAAAGGCTTACACGTGAACGAAGAACCTCAAGTCCTCTACTGCGACGCCTGGCTTATGGCCATCGACAAGCCCGCCGGCATGATCGTCCACGGCGACGGCACCGGCGAGCGCACGCTCACCGACTACGCCAGCGACCTGCTGCTGGCGATGGGCGACGGCTTTGCCGCGACCGACATGCAGCCGCTCAATCGCCTGGACCGTGACACCACCGGCGTGGTGCTGTTCTCGCTCGACAAGCAGACGCAGCCCGCCTTTGACCAGATGATTATCGACCACGCTTTCGAAAAGCACTACCTAGCGCTCGCCGAGGGCAAGATCGACTGGAACGAAAAGCTCATCGACAAGCCCATCGCCCGCGACCGTCACGACAGCCGCAAGATGCGCGTCGGCGCCAGCGGCAAGCCCTCTCAAACGCGCGTGAAGGTGCTCAAACGCCTTAAGAGCCGTCGTGGCCTGCCCACGCGCTCGTATATCGATGTCGAGTTGCTCACCGGCCGCAAGCACCAAATCCGTGTGCACCTGGCAAGCGAGCATCATCCCCTGGTTGGCGACGACCTGTACGGAACGCCGCGCCCCTGCGGCCTGATGCTCCACGCCCACAGCGTGTCCTTCACGCATCCCGTAACCGGCGAGCACATCCACATCGAAGCCCCCTGCCCCTGGGAGCCCTAAACCACCACAATCGGGACAGGCACCTTTGTGGTGGTTTTGCCGCAATGGCTCAGCCGCGGTCCCAAAACGTCTCGATCTGTAACAGTTAGAGCCCATTTTCCGGTCGGTCTGTTACAGATCGAGACATTCGAATCCCCCTCAAGGGAAAATCTCAATCTGTAACAATAACTCGGCAAAATCGGTCCCAGATGTTACAGATTGAGACAAAGGGACGGTGCGGTTCGGAAGTATCTCACTCTGTAACATCTAACCCACTTTTAACGGTCCAGTTGTTACAGACGTAGACAAACCGGTAGACAACGAAAGCGGCAACGCCCGTGATGGACGTTGCCGCTTTTCTATTGAGAAAACTACTCGGTTTCCGTTGCTAACCACCACAATGGGGACAGGACCCTTTGTGGTGGTTTTGGCCTTAGCCCGTCCCCTGCTGCTAGACCGTGATGACGTTGTCCATTGCCCGGTACTTGGCGGGGACCTCGCCTGCGGTAATAATCGTTGCGTCGCGGAAGTCCGCGAACTTGACGGGCGCCACCATGCCAAATTTACTGGCGTCCGAGATTACGAAGCGTTTGGCGGTATGGCGCATCGAGATACGCTTGACCTGTGCTTCCTCGATATCCGGTGTGGTGAGACCTTGCTCGGCCGCGATGCCGTTGGATCCCCAAAAGCCGCAGTTGAAGTTATAGCGGTCCAGGGTTGCCAAGGCATCGGGGCCAACGAGCGCCTCGGTCTCGGGTTTGAGCTCGCCGCCCAGCACCACGGTACGCATGCCGCGCAAAGCAAGGTGCTGAGCATGGAGCACGGAATCGGTCACATAGGTGACGCCGTCGAGACGCGGAAGATGCTCGATGAGCTTGAGGGTCGTTGAGCCCGAATCGATATACACAAAGCTATCGGGCTCCACCAGGGCCGCGGCACGAGCACAGATGCGCTCCTTGTCATCGTTATGGAGATCACTGCGTTCGCTGATCGTCAAGTCGCGCGTCACGTGCGCGCGCTCCAGACTCGTCGCACCTCCGTGCACCTTGGCGATACGGTGCGCGCGGTCGAGCGTTTGCAAGTCACGGCGAATGGTGGACGGTGTCACGCCCAGGGCCTCGGCAAGTTCCGGCACGGTAACCGAGCCGGCCTGCTGCACCATCGACACGATCGCATTGAGCCTATCTTCCGCAAGCATCGCTTACTCCTCCTCGGGGTACACGACTCCCCAATCGGCGCGGAGCTTGGTCATAAGCTCCATAACATCAGAAGCATAATCCAGCAGCTCGCGCTTGGAGTCGTCGCCGGCAACGGCCTTCTCAAGATCGGCCATCTCATAGCAAAGGGCGTAAGCTTCGGTGCCGGCGTGGACCTCCTCGCGGTGGCCGTCCACAGTCCACACGATGGTCGCGTGATCGGCGCGCGGATACTCGTTGACCTCGATATAGCACTTGTCGAAGCTGATGACCGAGCGCTTGGGCTGCTTGGAGTGGAGCGTAAGGCTCACAACACCCAGCTGCTGCTCGGCGTTACGGCAGACAATGCCGCCCGCAACGTCGACACCGGTCTCACAGGTGTTGCCCAGCGAGACAACCTCAGCGGGCTGGCTCGCCATAAAGAGGCGCATAACGGAGAGCGCATACACGCCAATGTCGAGCATGGCGCCACCGGCAAGGCTACGGTTGTAGAAGCGGTTGGTCAGGTCGCCGTACTCCTTATAGCTGCCAAAGTTGAGCTGAGCGAGATTCATGCGGCCGAACTCGCCGACATCCATGCGACGACGCAGCTCCTGATACAAGGGCATGTGAAGCACCGTGGTGGCGTCCATAAGGACCACGTTGTGCTCGTCGGCAATGGCGCGGGCCTCGTCAAGCTCGGCGGAATTGAGGGTAATGGCCTTCTCGCAGAGCACGTGCTTGCCAGCTGCCAGAGCGGCTCGCAGATAGGTGATATGCGTGTTGTGCGGCGTGGTGATATAGACTGCGTCAATGTCCGGATCGGCGTAGAGATCCTCGACCGTGCCATAGACCTTCTCAACGCCATACTGCTCTGCAAAAGCCTGAGCCTTGGACAGCGTGCGGTTGGCAACGCCCGCGAGCTTTCGGCCGGCAAGGGCGAGAGACTGAGCCATCTGGTTGGCGATAACGCCACACCCAATTACAGCCCAACGAAGCTCGGGAGCCGTAAAGATGTCGTTTGGGAACGGCTGATTCTGGACCGAGGCAAACGCCGCCTTTGCGGCTGCCTCGGCGTCGAGCGGAGCCTGTTTGGAATCTGCCATGATGTGCCTCCTGAGTCATCGGAAGTCCTTCATTTCTAACAAACCTATAGTCGCACAATTGCGCGCGTATCTGCTCGTGTTTGCGTATTTATTTGCTTATCGGTCATTATTTAGCCATAGTTGGCAGATGTTTGCAAGGCTATGCGCGTAAATGCGCATGCGACGATCCTTGTGAAACATAAAGGGGCGGAACACCAAAGCCCTAAAAGACAGACC
>DBFCNY010000301.1:0-5492 GCA_048298285.1 Collinsella sp. | reverse complement strand
ATGGTGGAGTACATGTTGTCTTTGTAGTGGTCCCAATGGCCCGAGGTCTTCCACAGCTGCTTGTTCATGATGAGCGGCGTGGAGATCTCCACGTAGCCGGCCTTATGGTGGATCTCGCGCCAGTAGTCCAGCAGCGTGTTCTTAAGGATCATGCCGTTGGGCAGGAAGAACGGGAAACCGGGGGCCTCGTCGCGCATCATAAAGAGGTCCATCTCACGGCCGATCTTGCGGTGGTCGCGCTTCTTGGCCTCCTCCAGCATGTGCATGTGCTCGTCGAGCTCTTCCTTGGTGGCAAAGGCGACGCCGTTGATGCGGGTGAGCATCTTGTTGTCCTTGTCGCCCTTCCAGTAGGCGCCCGAGACGCCGGTGAGCTTAAAGGCCTTGAGGGCCTTGGTGTAGCAGATGTGGGGGCCGATGCACATGTCGATGTAGTCGCCCTGCTGGTAGAAGGTGATGCGGGCGTCGTCGTCCAGGTCGCCGATGTGCTCGACCTTGTACTTCTCGCCGCGCTCCTCCATAAGGGCGATGGCCTCGGCGCGGGGCTTCTCGTACACGGAGAACTTGAGGTTCTCCTTGACGATCTTCTTCATCTCGGCCTCGATCGCGGGGAAGTCGTCCTCGCTGATCTTGACGCCCTCGGGCAGGTCGACGTCGTAGTAGAAGCCGTTGTCGGTCGCGGGACCGTAGGCAAAGTCGGCCTCGGGGTACAGGCGCTTGATGGCCTGCGCCATGATATGCGCGGCGGAGTGACGGATGACGTGCGTGACCTCGTCCTGCGGGAGCTCGGCCACCGAACCGTCATTGTAGAGTGCCTTCATGGGTATGTTTTCTCCTCTCGGATGCCTGATGCAAGTGCGTGCGATGCGCTCGGCGTTTTAACTTGCATCATTATAGGCAGGTTGCCTTGGTATTCAAGCGCCCGCCGCACCTTAATGGCACGGCGGGCGATTTTCTACGCATGCTTCATCGTGTGGGGCGGGATGTGAGGCGCGCGTGGCTTGCGGCGTGCCCGTTGCTTGCAGCCGGCCCAGCGATGGATGCGTTACTGGATGCGAGTTCGGCAGTAGGGGCAGACCTTCCAGTGCGCATCGAGCGGGCGATGGCAGCTGGGGCATACGTTGCGAACCTGAGTGTCGCACACCGGGCAGACGACGAAATCCTTCTCGATGGGCGCGCCGCACTGCGGGCAGGTGCCGTACTGGGCAAGCTGGCGCTCGCGCAGGGCCATGTCCAGCTCCTGCTCCTCGCGGTCGGACGCGTAGGAGTGCGGGCGCAGGACTAGGTAGGCAATGAGGCCTACAAACGGGATGAGGGCGATGATGCCCCATGCCACGTAGGCGCTGGCGCCGCGGCGGCGAGCGTCGATAAACACATAGACGACCGACAGCACATACAGGGCGATGATAAAGCCAACGAAGGCATAGACGACGCCCATAAGCTGCGGCGACATGAGCTCGGAGATGTACTTGGACATTACGGGTACCTTTCGGAATATTAACAGTCCGGTCAAGTTTACCACGGGGTTTGTTTATATGGGACCACGGCTAGGGGCGGGGCTGGTGCGGACACAAACAACTCAATCTGTAACAGGTGGGAGCGGAATCCGGGTCTAGATGTTACAGATCGAGACAAACGGAGGGCCCGCATGGCAAATGTCTCAATCTGTAACATCTGGAGCCCAAATCCTCGCCTGACTGTTACAGATCGAGACAAACGGTTGCCGTAGTTGTCGGTAGACGAGGTTGTCAACGTTGCCGGGGTCTCCCCTCACCTGCCGTTGGCGGGTGTTGCGGGGCTGTTCGCCGCATTGCCGCCCTGCTGGGGGTGTGTAGACCGTAGGATGTTCTTATTGACAGCCTGTCAACTCGTCTGGGAGGCACTGTGGCAGAAACGTTTGATATCGCGATTGTCGGCGCGGGCATCACGGGATGCGCCATCGCGCGGCAGCTCGCGCGATTTGAACTGTCCATTTGCGTGGTCGAGGCGGCTAACGATATTGCGCTAGGCGCGTCGAAGGCCAACGGCGGCCTGGTGCACGCCGGCTACGATCCGGCACCGGGCACGGTTAAGGCGCAGGTCAACGCTCGTGGTTGCGAGTTGTACGGTGCGTGGGCGCAGGAGCTGGGCTTTCTGTTCTGCCGCACCGGGTCGATGGTATTGGGCTTTAACGACGAGGACCGCGCGCATCTGGAGCAGCTGCTGTGCAACGGCCATGTCAACGGTGTGCCCGAGCTGTCGATCGTCGGACCCGACCGCATCCACGAATTAGAGCCGCGCGCCAGTGCCGATGCAACGTGCGCGTTGTGGTGCCCCTCGACTGGATTTGTCGACCCGTTTGAGGTTGCCATCGCCGCGCTGGAAAACGCCGTGGCCAACGGGGTGACATTTATGCGCTCCGCCCCGGTGGAGGCGATTGAAGTCGCGGGCTCGGGCGACGACGCGCGCTTTACGCTGGCGACCCCCGCTGGCAACGTGCGCTGCCGCTACCTGATCAACGCCGCGGGCAACGGCGCCGCCGTCATCTCGCATATGGCGGGCGCCGAGGAGTTCCAGATGGTCTGGCGTCAGGGCAACATCGTGGTGCTGGACAAGGAGCCGCGCACGCTCATGCCGCTCTACCCCGTGCCGACGCCGGTGTCGAAGGGCGTTATCGTGACGGGCACCGTGCACGGCAACACCGTGATCACCGCAACCGCCGCTGTACGCGAGCCGGGCGACACGCAGACCTATGCGAGCGATGTGAACGCGCTGCTGACCGGTGCGCGCAAGCTGGTGCCCGATCTGGATACGCGCCGCGTGGTGCGCGCATTTGCCGGCGGGCGTCCGGTCATTCAGGGAACGAACGACTTCTTTATTGGACAGTCGGCCGTGGTGCCGGGGCTGTTCCAGGCGGCGGGCATTCAGTCGCCGGGCGTCGCAAGCGCGCCGGCCATTGCCGAGCGCATGGAGCTTGTGATGCGTGAGGCGGGCGTGGGGCTGCACGAGCGGGCGGACTGGAACCCAATTCGCCGCGCGCCGGACGACTTTGACCGTGCACCGCTGGCGCGCAAGGAGGAGCTGATCGAGTCCGATCCCGCGTGGAGGCAGATCGTCTGCCGTTGCGAGACGGTGCCCGAGGCCGAGATTGTGGCCGCGATCAGACGCCGCCCGGGCGCGGTTTCGCTCGAGGGCGTCAAGCGACGCTGCCGTGCCGGCATGGGTCGGTGTCAGAGCGGCTTTTGCCAGAGCCGTGTGGTGGCGATTCTTGCCCGAGAGCTGGACTGCGACCCCAGCGAGGTTTTGCTGGAGGACGATAGCTCCTGGCTGGTTGAGGGACCTTTGAAGGGGGTGCGATAGGATGGCGGAGTTCAAATCGAGCGCGATTGATTGCGGTATCGTAGAAGCCGTACAAACGCAAGCCTTCGACGTGGTCGTTATCGGCGGCGGACCTGCCGGCATGGCGGCTGCGCTGGCCGCGCATAAGGCCGGAGCGCGCGTGGCCATCGTGGAGCGCGAGCAGCACCTGGGCGGAATCCTCCGCCAGTGCATCCACCCCGGCTTTGGCCTGTCGCACTTTAAACAGGAACTCACCGGTCCCGAGTACGCGCAGCGCTTTATCGACCAGGTGCACGCAACCGACATTGCGCTGTTCCTGAACAGCATGGTGCTTGGGATTGATTCAGGCGAGAGCGCGAGCGCAGGCGACCTGAGCACGGGCGAGGCCGCGGGAACCGCCACAGTCCATACCGTCACGCTCATGAGCCCCGCCAGCATGCTACGGCTCACCGGGCGCGCGGTCATCCTTGCCATGGGTTGTCGCGAGCGCACGCGCAGCGAGATCAAGATTCCCGGCAGTCGTCCCGCCGGCGTGTTTACGGCCGGCCTGGCGCAGCGATACATCAATATCGAAAACCTCAAACCCGGCTCGCGTGCCGTCATCTTGGGCTCAGGCGACATCGGGCTTATCATGGCGCGCCGCTGCACGCTCGAGGGGATTTCGGTCGAGGGCGTGTACGAGCTCATGCCGTACGCCAACGGACTGCGCCGCAACGTCAAGAACTGCCTGTACGACTTTGGAATTCCGCTGCACCTGTCCACCACCGTCACACGCGTGATCGGGCACAACCGCGTGGAGGCCGTCGAGGTGAGTCAGGTCGACGAGCACCTGGCGCCCATTCCGGGAACCGAGCGCGTTGTTCCGTGCGACACTCTACTGCTTTCGGTGGGCCTGATTCCCGAGAACGAGCTTTCGGTTGCCGCGGGCGTGGAGCTGGACCCACGTACGCGCGGCGCCGTGGTGGACCAGAGCCTGCAGACGGGCGTGCCTGGCATCTTTGCCTGCGGCAACGTGCTGCACGTGCACGACCTGGCAGACAATGTGACGACTGAGTCCGAGCGTGCCGGTGCGGCTGCAGCGGCGTACGCGCTGCGTGGCAGTGCGGCGGGGGTGTCGGATGCCGGCTGCCAGCTCACGGTCTCCCCCGCCGGCATCGCGGGCTACGCACTGCCGGGCCACATTACGACCGTCGGGCTCACTAAGCTCAACTTCCGCGTGCGCCGACCCGTCGACGCCGCTCGCGTACGTATTCTGGCAGGCGACGAGGAACTGTTTGCAGGCAAGGTCCGCCCGTTTAAACCGAGCGTCATGGAGAGCTTCCCGCTGCCGGCAAAGGTGATTCAGCGCGCACTCGACCATAGTGCTAGCGAGATTGTCCTGTCTGTCGACCCCGTTGAGGAGGCGTAAGACCATGAGCATAAACGCGATCGAAACGCTGCAGTTCAACTGCACCACCTGCCCATCCGAGTGCCTCCTGACCGTAGAGGTAGAGCGTGACGCGGACGGCGCCGTGGCAGAGGTGCGCTCCGTGACAGGAAACAACTGCCCGCGTGGCGATAAGTTCGCGCATCAGGAGCTCACCTGCCCCATGCGCGTGCTTACCACCACCGTGTCCGTATCCGGCGGCGACGAGGCGTTGCTGCCCGTGCGCACGGCCGAAGCCATCCCGCTGGCACTCCATGCCCAAGCCATGGACCTCATCCGCGGCCTGGTCATCGACGCCCCCATCCGCATGGGCGACGTCGTGCTGGAAGACCTCCTCGGCACCAGCATCAACCTCATCGCCAGCATGGACATCGACCGAGCCTAAGCAGCTCATTTGGGACGGGGCTATTTTAGCTACCCCGCCATCCACCCCGCCCCTCCTCAGTTGCGGTGAAATAGTTCCCGATTTCCGCCAAAACCCCGGCATCCAGGAACTATTCCACCGCAACTTTCCATGGAATCGGTATTTAGCTTGTGCCTACTTTAGTGCCATTTCAAAACTATGCCGGATTACGGGGCTGATTCGGAGACCCCCATCCATACCGGCAATTTTCGATTTTTGATAAGACGTCTACCTGCACTGATAATTGTTCTCGGGGGAAGCGGGCACTGCGGGGCGCGGCAACGGCGCGCGATTTCCGCGTCGCAGCGCTACCCTGATGCTGAATGCCGGGACGATGACCCACTGACC
>DBFCNY010000300.1:0-1955 GCA_048298285.1 Collinsella sp. | reverse complement strand
CCATCGAGGCGACCGTAAAGGTGCCATGCAGTGTAGAGATATCGAAGCACTCGATACGCAACGGCGGCGATGGCAGCGCCAACGCACTTTCGAGCTCCAGGAGCGCTTGATTGGTGCGGTCGTCAGCGTACCCCGTTCGCATCATGTAGCGCATGAGGGCATGGCGCGCATTTTTGGATGCCATATCGAGCAAACGGTGCTTTTCGCCACGCTGCGGCCTATGGAGATGGCAGGAACGCTCGCGCTTGCCTGCAAGCCACTCCCCCAGCGCCTCCGCATCCTCAAGCTCGACAGAGAGGTTTATCTCAGCTGGAATATCGGCCGTCTCGTCGTAATAGCGCTTAAGAAAGCCCGACTGGAGCTCTTCCTCGTCAACATCAAGACCCTTGTCAAGAATGAACTCGCAGGTTCGAACCGTTCGACCCTCACGCACGACAAAGACGCAAGCGGCGGAGATGGTCTCCTCGCGATAGAAACCGATGACATCGATATCGACACTGGAGGGAAAAACGACTTGCTGACGGTCGTCCAGACCCCTGATGACCTCCAAACGACGTTTGACGCGTGCCGCGCGCTCAAAGTCGAGCGCCTCGGCGGCATCCGTCATCTCGGAGGTCAGCTCATCGACGACATCCTTGCGATGGCCCGACAAAAAACGTTCGACACGTTTGACGTTCTTGGCATAGTCCGTAGGAGAAATCGCGCCGACACACGCACCCGGGCCGCGCCCGACATGGTAGTCAAAGCAGGGACGCCCGTTTTGCGCGCAAATCATATTGACGATGTCTTCCTCGCCCCTGTGGGACTCGACGATACGACGACAACGACGCCACTCCGCACAGGATGCGGAGCAGATGGGGATAACCTTGCGCAGCGTATCTATCGTCTCACGTGCCGCACGGCTATCGGTATAGGGACCAAAATAACGCGTTCCCGGCTTATGACGCTCGCGCGTATATTTGATAGCGGGATACAGGTCGCCCTTTGTAATGGCGATAAAGGGGTAGCTCTTGTCATCCTTGAGGTCGACGTTAAAGTACGGATGGTACTGACCAATCAAATTGCGCTCGAGCACCAACGCCTCGTGCTCGGTCTCCACCACGATATAGTCAAAGCTCGCCACCAGCTGCATCATCAGCGGGATCTTTTGACGCTCATCCTGCAGTGTCACGTACTGGCGCATACGGGAACGCAAGTTTTTTGCCTTGCCCACGTAGATGACATCGCCCTTGGCATCCTTCCAAAGGTAGCATCCGGGCTGTGTGGGAACGCGCGAAACCTGCTCGGCAAGCGTTGGAATGTTGTCGTGACCGGCCACACGCACCTACTTGCGACGAAGCAGCGCCGAGACCTCAGGCATCTTAAGGACGACGGCAAGGCCAAAGGTAACAGCAAGCGAGACGACACCCGCAACGCAAACGTAGCCAAGAGTAATCAGAATCGAGCCGCCAAGTGCCCCGACAAAGTGTTCAAGCACCCACATGACGCCGGCGCCTGCGGCAGCACCTAGACCACCGAGCAAAAGGCCAAAGAAACCGCCATGCAGGATAGATTTGACCTGAAGGCCACGCAGGCGACGACGCAGCCACCACAGCGAACAGCCGACCAAGATCACGTAGTCGACAACATACGAAAGCGCGATTGCCGGCATACCGAAGCCCAGCACAACGCCAAACAGCAGAACCGAGCCGGCCTGGCCGATGGCAGAATACAGGCAATAGCGGCTATAGGGCTTCATGTCGAGCAAGGCAGAGAAGCTCTTCTGCATCAACACGACCACGCCGTAGAGCGGCAGCGAGAGCGCTAGGTAGACAAGGTACTCGGACACCAGCGCCACTCCGGATTCATCGAACTTGCCAGCACAGTAGATCATGTTGAGCGGACGTGCGAAGACAATCAGGTACAGTGCGAACGGAATCAGGAAGAACAGCATCTGGGCGACGCCACGCGAAATG
>DBFCNY010000299.1:0-4443 GCA_048298285.1 Collinsella sp. | reverse complement strand
CTAATCAATTTGTCCCATCACCGACCTTGGGGATGGGTTGAGAGGGGTGCAGGGTAGCGGTATCGTGAACCAAATAAAACGTAACCCAGGTAAGGGAGCTAGATATGAGCGAGCAGACTATCGGTACTACATGTGTTCAGGGCGGCTATCACCCGGGAGATGCGGAGCCGCGCCAGGTGCCCATCTACCAGTCCACCACGTGGAAGTACGACACGTCGGAGCACATGGGCAAGCTGTTTGACCTGGAGGAGTCGGGCTATTTCTACAGCCGTCTGCAGAACCCCACGTGCGATCTGGTTGCCGCCAAGATCTGCGAGATGGAGGGAGGCACTGCCGCGATGCTCACGAGCTCGGGCATGGCTGCGAACTTCCTCGCGATCTTTAACGTGGCCGGTGCCGGCGATCACGTGGTCGCAAGCTCTGCCATTTACGGCGGTACGTATAACCTGCTCGCCCACACCATGGGCCGCATGGGCGTGACCTGCACGTTCGTCGCCCCCGACTGCACCGATGAAGAGCTCGAGGCTGCCTTTCAGCCCAACACAAAGCTCGTCTTTGGCGAGACGATCGCAAACCCCGCCCTTGCCGTGCTCGATATTGAGCGCTTTGCCAAGGCCGCACATGACCACGGCGTGCCGCTGATGGTCGACAACACCTTCCCGACGCCCGTGATGTGCCGTCCCTTTGAGTGGGGCGCCGACATCGTTACGCACTCCACCACCAAGTACATGGATGGACATGCTGCCTACCTGGGCGGCGTGATCGTCGACCACGGCCAGTTTGACTGGATGGCCCATGCGGACAAGTTCCCGGGTCTCACCACGCCTGACGAGAGCTACCATGGCGTGACCTATGCCGAGAAGTTCGGTCGCGAGGGCGCCTTCATTACCAAGGCCACCGCGCAGCTCATGCGCGATCTTGGCCCTATGCAGAACCCGCAGGCGGCGTTCTTCTTGAACAGCTCGCTCGAGAGCCTGCATGTGCGCATGCCGCGTCATTGCGAGAACGGCCTGGCCGTTGCCAAGTTCCTGCAGAGCCATCCCAAGGTGCGCTTCGTGAGCTATCCGGGTCTGGAGGGCGACAAGTACTATGACCTCGCTCAGAAGTACATGCCAAACGGTACCTGCGGCGTTGTGAGCTTTGGCTTTAACGGTGGTCGCGCGGCGGCCGAGACCTTTATGAAGAACCTCAAGCTCGCCCAGATCGCCACGCACGTGGCCGACGCCCGCACTTGCTGCCTGCATCCTGCTAACGCCACGCATCGCCAGATGAACGATGAGGAGCTCATCGCCTGCGGTATCTCCGCCGACATGGTGCGCCTGTCGTGCGGCCTCGAGGACACGGCCGATCTGATTGCCGACCTTGAGCAGGCGCTCGAGCAGTGCTAGGCTAGCGTTCGTGCAAGGCGCCGATGCTGGCAGAAAGCTTCGGTGACCTTTCGTTCCGATTCCGTAGGCGGGACCTCAATCGCGGCTGTTTGCAGGCGATCGGGGCCCCGTTTTTTTGCGTTAGGCCACTCGAAAGGATGGATATGGAGAAAACTGCAGAGCAGCTGCGCCGCGAGCACATTGCCCTAGAGGGCGACACCCATGGCAAGAACAAGTGGGCGATTCTGTTTACCGTGCTCATCATGACGTTTATGGTGTGTCTGGATTCGACCGTCGTGACCGTGGCGCTGCCCGTGATGCAAAAGGAGCTGGGCGTGGGCCTCGATCGCATTCAGCTGGTAAGCTCGGTGTATCTGCTTGCGACTTGCGTGGCTATGTTGCCGTTTGGCCGTCTGGGCGACGTGCGCGGCAAGGTGAATGTGTTCCAGCTGGGCGTCATCGTCTTTTCGGTCGGTTCGCTGCTGTGCGGCCTTTCGGCCTCGCTCGAGGTTCTTATCCTGGCACGCATTGTTCAGGGTGTCGGTTGCGCGGCGGCCATGGCCAACAACATGGGTATCATCACCGAGTCATTTCCGGCGCGCGAACGAGGCCGTGCCATGGGTATTCTCGCGACCTTCGTGGCCCTCGGCATGATGTGTGGCCCCGTGCTCGGCGGCATGCTGGTGGCAAGCTTCCCCTGGGAGAGCATCTTCCTCATCAACCTGCCCATTGGCGTCATCTCGGTTATCGTGGGGCTCTACACGCTACCGCATGTTAAGCCGGAGGCCGGCGAGCGCCCCATGTCCCTGATCGAGGCCGCTCGTCGCTGCTTTGCAAATTCGGCCTTCACCATCAACCTTGCCTGCATGCTCATCGTGTTCGTTGGCATTGGCGCATCCGAGTTTATTCTGCCGTTCTATTTTCAGGACGCCCACGGCTTTGGTTCCGACATTTCCGGATTGCTCTTTTTGGCGCTGCCAATGGTGAATGCCTTTATCGGCCCGCTTTCGGGTACGGTTTCGGACCGCGTTGGCTGCGAGGGCCCCACGGCGGTCGGCTTGGGCGTGTATGTGTGCGGCCTCTTTGCAGTAAGCACGCTCGACGAGCACTCTTCTATCCCTGTGATCGTATGCTGCGTCGCGTTTATGTCGTGCGGTACGTCGATTTTCCAGAGCCCTAACAATTCGTTGTATATGGGCTCGGCTCCGCGCGAAGCACTTGGTTTTGCGGGCAGCTTGGGCAGTTTGGCGCGCTATGCTGGCATGGCACTCGGCATTACGGTGGCGTCGAATATCCTGTATGGGCAGATGAGCGTGGCGATGGGCGAGGCCGTGACCAGTTTTGTTGCAGGCCGTCCGGATGTGTTCCTGTTTGGTTTCCGTTCAGTGTTCTACGTGCTTATGGCTGTGGCCGCTGTGGGCTTTGCGCTCGCCATGGTGCGTCTGGTGAGGATGCGTGCCCGCCATTAGCATGTGGGGGCAGGCTTGCCACGAATCGGGCCTATCTACTGGTCTTGCGGCTTTATGGTGCGATGCGGCTTGTGGGGCGGGCGGGGGTCGGTCCGTGGTAGACTATCGAACAACGTTTATTAATCGCGCGGTATCGTTGCCGCGAGAAGGGGTTGCGCCATGCAGGAGCTTGAGGATCGTATTCGCCATGACGGCATCGTAAAGGCCGGTAACGTCCTTAAGGTTGATGCCTTCCTCAACCACCAATGCGACGTTGAGCTGTTCGACCACATGGGCGCCGAGTGGGCCCGTCTGTTCGAGGGTGTCGAGATCAACAAGATCCTGACGATCGAGGCTTCGGGCATTGGCATGGCTTGCATTGCAGCCCAGCATTTTGGCGGCGTGCCGGTGGTCTTTGCCAAGAAGGCACAGTCCATCAACCTCGACGGCGAGCAGTATGCCACGACCATCTACTCCTTTACCAAGCAGAAGGAGTACCCGGTCATCGTCGGCAAGCGCTTCCTGTCCGAGGGCGATAAGGTTCTGATCATCGACGACTTCCTGGCCAACGGCTGCGCGCTTGAGGGCCTTATTAAGATCTGCGAGGCTGCGGGCGCCGAAGTTGCCGGCATTGGCATCGCCGTTGAGAAGGGCTTCCAGGGCGGCGGCGATAAGCTCCGTAAGCGCGGCTTCCGCGTTGAGAGCTTGGCCCGTATCGCCGATATGGACTGCGAGACCGGCGAGATCACCTTCGCCTAAGCGCGCAACACAAGCGATTGGTATGCGTTGTGACAAAGGGACTGTCCCTTTGTCACATTTTTTGTCTGAGGGGAGGTGCTGATATGGATGAGAACAAGATGGAATGGCGCGAGTATGCGCGCTATGCCGAGATGTCGGTCGAGGAGTTGGCGCGCGATTGCGAGGTGCAGGTGTTTCGCGCGACGGGTCCGGGCGGACAGGGCGTGAACACGACGGACTCGGCGGTACGCATGAAACATATCCCTTCGGGGATTGTCGTGACGGCGCGTGAGAGCCGCAGCCAGTTTCAGAATCGCGCGAGCTGTCTGCGTAAGCTGCGCGCTGAGCTTGAGCGTCGCGGGCGTCCACCGCGCCGACGCGTAAAGACCAAGGTGCCTCAGCGCTCTCGCCAGCGCAGGCTCAATGACAAGCACTTCAACGCGATTAAAAAAGCCAACCGACGCAAGCCGGGCAGCGACGAATAGCCTCCTCGTAAGTTGCGGTGAAATAGGGACTGTTTATGCAGCTAAAGCCGTAAGACAGGCCCTATTTCACCGCAACTTAGGTGGGGTTAGCGGGTGGGGTGCCAGACCTCGAGGGCGCCGGCGAGGATGTCGACCTCGATGCGTGAGGCGACAACGGGCTCGCCGTCGGCCTGGATGGGGTAGTCGGGCTCCTCAAAGGTAAGCTCGGCATGGCGGCAGCGGCGCATGCGAACCGGCGGCAACTTGGTATGGTGGCCGTCCTTGGCCGAAAGGAACATAGGCAGGGCAACCGCGCGAGGGACGGGGCCGCAGGCGTAGCAGACGTCGAGTGTGCCGTCACAGGGGTCGGCGTCGGGACAGATGCGATAGCCCGAGCCATAGGTAGGACCCAGCTGAATCGCCATG
>DBFCNY010000298.1:0-12909 GCA_048298285.1 Collinsella sp. | reverse complement strand
GTATCAGCTGTACTTTAATGCCCTGTTCTTTCCAGCGCAGGCCATTTTGTTGAGCATCGGATTTGTCTATAAACCGCAGCTTCTGCGTCTGTCGAGCATTTGGGCTAATCCTCGCAAGCGTCGTCGCTTTGACCTGATTATTGTTGCCGTTATGGCGCTGATCGTGGTCATCACCGGCGTGTGCGCCGCATTTATGGCAGGTCCCGGTATTCCCCTCATGAGCTTTATGTACGGCCTCAGCTTTGAACGCTACCGTACGCTGGCGCTGCTGATGGTCGTCGCCGGCGGCGTCACCGCGGCCATCGACTTTATCTACGCCATCATCACGGTGCTGCGCCACGCTGGAGACGTCACCAAGATCTACCTGATTTGCTTCGCCGTAAGCATGGTGCTGCCGGTGATCCTGATTAAGCTGCTGGGTCTGATGGGCGCTGTGGTGAGCTACCTAGCCATCATGGCCCTACTCCTGGTGCTACTGATTATCGAGTACCGCCGCATCCGCCAACGCATCGAACGCGACCGCAACCCATACGGCGTATAACGCCCACCTTGGTACATTGGGGAAAGAAACGTCGATGTTTTGGCGCCAACCTCTTGCGCCGTTATTCCCCGGGGCGAATATTCGCGTAGAACTCCGCCCCATCATCGAGCCGCAGGATGCCCACGCGACCGAACTCGGAGCCGGTGGCGGCAGCGCAGTCGATGTCGATGCGATCGGGCACACCGGCGGCATCCTCGCCGCCCAGCCGCACAATCTGCCCGCGGCCCGACTCCTCATCGAGCCCCGCCAGACCGCCCACCTCGCAATAACGCCCGAGCGACACCGTGGGCGTGTGGCCGCTCACCACGACCGGACCCTTGCCCTCGGCAGAAAGCAGCCCCGTCGGCGCATCCCAATAGCCGTGACGAATCCACAGCAGGTCATCGGACGACTGCACCGCAAGCATCTGCTGCAGTAGCTCGCGATCGGCATCCACCGCCCCCGCGCCATCGGCACAATCAACCCCATGTTCAAGCAAAAACGCCCGCGCCGCCTCGGTCTGGATACCGGCGTGCACCAGCAGGTACGGACGCTCGTCAGTCTCGGCCACCGCATAGAGCGGCAGCGTCGCCATCCAACGCACGAGCTCCTCGTACGCCTCAAATTCCATATCGTTGAGCTGCTGACGGGTAGTCCAACCGCCGTTGATATCCCAGGTCTCGGCATCGAGCGGATCTTGGCCAATGATGGCGTCGAGCATGATCTGCTCGTGATTGCCCTTGAGCACGCGAGCGTTGGGCAGCGAGCGCACGAGCTTAATAACGCCAACCGGATCGGGCCCGCGATCGATCATGTCGCCCAGCACGTACAGTGTATCGTCGGACGCCAGCGAAATCTTGGACAGGGCCTCGTCAAGCGCACGCACGTGCCCGTGAGCATCGGATGTCACATAGATCGCCATGGTACGCCTCTCCTTGCATTGCGGCCGAAGCCCGGCGCCGCAACTAAAACTTCAAGTTGAACTTAAACGTTACCCATTGTACTCCGTTGCAATAAAGCTGGAAAGGGTTTCCGAGCAGAGGCAAAGACGTCAGCCGTCAGCCGTCTATGACGGTATCGCGCATGCCCGCAATCCAACCCCATAAACCCACCATCTTTGGGTACAAATAACCGCAGACAACTGACCGTGCCACGCCAACCACCCAGGAGCGGACACCATCCATGAACCAGATCCTTCTCTTTATCGGCCTCGTCATTATTCTGTGCCTGACCATCAAACCCGTCGGCAAAAAGCTCCCCTTCCCCACCCTGCTTATCTTTATCGCACTCGGCATGCTGCTGGGCGTCAACGGTCCGGCGCACATCGACTTTAGCGACTATGCGCTCACCGAAACCGTCTGCAGCACGGCGCTGCTGTTCATCATGTTCTACGGCGGCTTTAACACCAACATCGACCGCGCCAAGCCCGTCGCCGCGCCCGCGGTGTTGCTGAGCACGCTCGGCGTCGTCATCACCGCAGGCATCACCGGCATGTTCGCCCACTTCGTGCTGGGCTTCGACTGGATCGGCGGCCTGCTGCTGGGCTCGGTCGTGGCGTCGACCGATGCGGCAAGCGTCTTTAGCGTGCTGCGCGAGCACAACCTGTCTCTAAGGGACGGCACCGACTCGCTGCTCGAGGTCGAATCGGGCTCCAACGACCCCGTCGCCTACATGCTCACCGCGGTGCTCGCGACCCTCGCGGCGGGCGGCAACATCGACATTCCCGTGCTGCTGGCCAAGCAGATCATCCTGGGCGTGGGCCTGGGCCTTGCCATCGGCTGGGCGGCGGGCCGCCTGATTGAACGCGCGCACGCAACGGCCAAGGACGCGCAGACCATCTTTTTGTTCGCCGTGGCGATCGTCGCCTACGCGCTACCAAGCTATCTGGGCGGCAACGGCTTTTTGGCTGTATACCTGACCGGCATTGTGCTGGGCGCCAGTGACGTCACTGGCAAAGTCGAGATGGCGCACTTCTTTGACACCCTCACCGAGATGGCCGAGATGACGATCTTCTTCTTGCTCGGCCTGCTCGTGACGCCCGCGCGCCTGCCGCAGATGCTGCTGCCGGGCCTGGCGCTCATGGCGTTTATGCTCTTCGTGAGCCGTCCCATCGCCGTCGGCGTGCTCCTGGCGCCCTTTAAGACGAACCCTCGCCAGATCGCGCTCGTAAGCTGGGCGGGTTTGCGCGGCGCCGCTTCGGTCGTGTTTAGCCTCTTTGCCGTGGTAGCCGGTGTTCCCGGCGGTCACGACCTGTTTGACCTGGTGTTTGTGATTGCCGTGTCGAGCATTGTGGTGCAGGGCTCGCTGCTGCCGGCGGTGGCCAAGAAGCTCGATATGATCGATGAGACCGGTGACGTGCGCCGCACCTTTAACGACTACCGCGACGAGGACGGCATGTCGTTTGTAAAGCTCAAGGTGGGCGCTGGACATCCGTTTACCGGACGCTCGCTCGCGGACATTGGCAGCGCCACAGACATGCTCGTGGTCCTGGTGCTGCGCGACGGGGCGCACCCGGTACTGCCCAATGGCGACACCGTGATCCAGGAAGGCGATCTGCTGGTGATGGCCGCCCCAACGTTCGAGGAGCGTGCCGAGGTTACGCTGCGCGAGGTCACCGTGACTCCCCACGGTCGCCTGGCCGGCCAGCGCCTGCGCGACGTTCCGCAAGGCAAGCACCCGTTTATCGTCGTGATGCTCAAGCGCGACGGCCGAACGATCATCCCCGACGGCAACACCCTAATATACGCCGGCGACGAAGCCGTCATCGCCACGCTGGCGTCGTAGCCATCCCCACCCATAAGTTGCGGTGAAATAGGGATTGAATAGGCTTCTGAACAGCCATTTCAGTCCCTATTTCACCGCGAGTTATTGAGGGGATGGGTTGAAAAACATTTGAATTGACACCGAAATGAAAAAAGCCGGGGAAAACGTCCCCGGCACTTGGAAGCCCTCTCTTTTGAGATGACCGATTTCTTTATATCACGAACGCTAGTTAGATGCCATTCATTGAGGGCTTTATCAGGCGCGCCATCCCATCCACATGGCGCCATTTGAAAGCCGTCCGATCTCATGCTATAAAGAAATCGGTACCCTCGAATAAAGGGACCTCCAAGAGCCGGGGGATGTCCCCCGGCATTTTTTATGCGAGTCAAGACTAAATACTTCTCGGGAAAACGCCGGCCCATTGCGTCAGCAATTTACGAGCCGCTCTACCCACCTCTGGACGGCTAAGGACTTTTCGCAGGTAGTTTGACGAACATATGTTTGCTTATTATAATATTACTTGAAAGCACCCCTTATCTCATGGTATAAAGAATACGGTTCCCTCCAAAAGAGGGGCCTCCAAGAGCCGGGGTCTTACCCCCGGCATTTTTTTGCAAAAATGGAGGCCCATCATGAGCGAACTCTCCGTCTTTGTTGACGAATCTGGCGACCTCGGAGGCGTCTCCAACTACTACCTCGTCACCCTCGTTTTTCACGATCAAAACGATGCAATCGTTGAACGCATTGACCGCTACGAGCGCGCCCTGTCGCAGTCCTCGCTTCCCAATACGCCTTTTCATGCAGGACCCCTACTGAATGGAAACGGCGACTACAAAGATCTTCCCAAGGAGCAGCGAAGGCACATGTTGAGCGCATTTCGCGCGTTCATTCAGCATCTCCCCATACGCTATCTCTGCCTGCAATACCGAATGAGCGAATTCGCCGGCAATCAAAACGGTCTCGCGGAGAGAATGAGGCGAGACCTCACAGTTGAACTTTTCGACCATCTGGAATTCTTCCAGCGATACGACACCGTTAAGATTTACTACGACAACGGCCAACCGATTGTAACGGAGGTCATTCATTCTGCGCTTGAGTACGTTCTAGCAAGGGATGTCATCGTATACCGAGAAGCCACACCACGAGCCTACCGGCTATTCCAAGTTGCTGACTACATCTGTACGATCGAGCTAACGGCTATCAAGTTTGACAGCAAGGAAGATACAAAGACTGATCGGCTATTTTTTGGAACCCGAAGGACGTTCAAAAAGGGATTTCTCTTATATCTCAGGAAGAAAAGGATGAACTGACCCGGGGTCACCAGTCGTCAGACGCTCCGCAGTCGTCATCGACGGCAAAGTCGCGGAGGTCGAGGCCTTCGCGTTCGGCTCGGGCTAGGAGCTCTTGAGGTAACTCGTCCTCGATATCCATCACGTCGAGCATGGCGGGCGGAAAGCCAACGCCTGCCGCACTCCCCGCGCGGTCGAGCAGGTCTTCGCGCAACCGGTCTACATCAACGTCGATCTTCATGGTGAAACCTCCCGCCAAACCAGGCCCTTACTCGTCAGCACCGAGCGCATCCACGGCAGCGACAAAAGCCTCAACCTGCTTGTCGTCCATCTGTGTGGTCAAACGCCCCACGGGCTCATCGTAGGCAAACTGAACCTTATCGATAAAGCAATCCCAAGCGCGCTCGTCCACACGCACGGCGGCCTCGCAATACTGGCTGAGCTTTTTGAGTCCATACCAAAACGTGTTCACATGACGCGCGGGGTCCTCATCCAGCACGCCATCATAACGGCGTCCATTGAACTCGCGCATGCGTGCCACGGCAACCTCGAGCGAGTCGCCGCCCTCGGCCGAAGCCTCATCCACAAGCTCGGGAATCGGAACCTCACGGCGAACATCATGCCTTGTAGCGCCATCGTACTCGCCCACCAGCATGTCTTCGTCAAGCCGTGAATCGTAGTCTAAATAGCTCGAGCCCCGGCAAATCCCATGCGGTGAGCCAGAGCCAAACGCACAGAACAACCCGCCGTCGGCAACAACACGACGGTAGGTCTCAAACGACTTCTTAACCTGAGAGAGCAACTCGGAAAGCTTTCCGGCATCGCACGCCGTCTCGCACGCAACGCACGCAGGCTTCGGCAGCCCCGAAGGCTCCACCGTGCTCCCTGCAACGCGGGCGGCGCGCTTGGCCCGATACGCCTGCGCCGCCAAGCGCGCTCGCTGCGCAGCGCCGCGCACGTTAGTAAGCTCACGCTCCAGCGCCACGTCACCAGCAACATCGCCAGCCAAATCACCCGTAAAACCATCAGCGTGCTGCGACCCAGTCGCACTCAGCTCGGACTCAAACGTCGCTGTGATCATGCCCGCAAGGTCCGTTGCGTCGGCGGCACAACGAAGTTGCTCCAGCTGCGTGCACAGCAGGTCGGCATCCAGGGGCACGGCATCCGCAACGCGCACGTCACTCAGGCGCGCCACGCCCCGCAACACCAAAGCCCCCGCGGCATCATACGCCGCACGGACCCTGGCCGCCGTATTCACACGTAACTTTACCTCGATAAACGCAAGCGTCTGCTCCAAACGGGCCAGCAACTCGGCCTTGTCCTCCATGCGCAAAAAGGCAGCATAGCGGCGCTCCATCTGCAGCGAGCCCACAACACCCGCCTGCTTGCGAGCGCGTGCAAGTGCAGCGCTCTCAACGCGGCGCACGTACCCGTCAACAGCCCGCACGGCAGACTCGCGCGCAGCGTGCTCGGCAGCCTCGACGCCCCTAAGCACGCCCAGCAGCTCGTGAGAGCGCGCCTTGCGCACCAACTCCCCGCGATCGTACTGCTCAAGCGCCGTCTGGCGCTTGGCTACCGATTCAAAGCCAAACAGCTCGTCGAGCAACTCGCCAACGCAACGCTCGTCCGCCATGGCAAGGCCTCCTTACCCGAACACGCCAACACGCCCGCGGGCCCACGCGTACGCAAGCCCGCTCGCCGCACTCCTACAGATCCAGAGCCTTCTTCGCGGCGTCGACCGGGTCGCCATCCATGTAGAACACCGGGCTCAGGCCCGAAATAATCTCGGACGACACACTCTGCAGGCCCGCGATGGCGCTCAGCGGCAAAATCACGCGCTTGGCACCGGCGTTTTTGGCCACGCGCATAATGTCCTCGAGCCCGCGAATCTCGTCCATAGAGCCCGACATGCGCAAGATGCCCGGAATCGCCAGCGCGGGCATCACCGGGCGGTTACACGCCGCAGAGCAAAGGCCCACAAACTCGGCGAGCGAAACCTCTTCGGACAGGCCCTTGCTCTGCAGGTCGTTGTAGAACAGCAGATAATCCTTGGAGCCAATGTGCATGCCCGGCGCCACGCGGTTCGCCAGGTTCACAAAGTTGTCGAACGCGGCCTCCAGCGTATCGCGCACCGGCTTGTTAAAGGCCACGCCCTCGTGCTTAAACTTGCACTCGCCGGCAACGGCCTTGTTCTCCAGCTTGTACACGGCGACCTCGCCGCCCTGCGATCTGCCTACGCCAAACACGTGGCCGGACAGCAGCGGCCCGTCGGGAATCAGCGTGTCCTCGCTCTGCTCGGGCACACGCACCACATGCACGTCCTGCGGATTGTCGGCATCCATATAGCCCAGGTTAACGTCGATAAACTCGACGCCCGCCATAATCTTGAGCTGCTCCTTTACGCGGCGACGGCCCTCGATGGCGTAGTCCAGCAGCCAGCGCACATCGTCCTTGTCCATGGCCTCGTCGGGGAACAGCAGCTTGGCCAGGCCGCTAAAGGTCTTGCGCACGGCAATCTCGTCGCGCTTGTTAAAGTCGCTGTTAAAGCGGAAGTAACGGTCGATATGGTGCGTAAAGTCCTTGCGGCGCATCTCCTTGCAATACTCCGACAGGCAGTCGGTGATCAGACCGTAATGACCGGTCAACAGGCTCGAGCGCATCTTGGGAATCTCCCAGCCCGGCAGGTAATAGTGGATACGGTCGAAGAAAGCCGAATCGTTGTTAAACTCCGGCGGGAACGGATCAAACAGATGCGTGGTCTTAAGGACGTTTTGCACGGTGTCGTTGATGTTGCCCTCAAAGACCATGGAGGCATCGGCGTTAATCTGGTCGCGGCCGCGCGCGTAGCTACCGCTCGCCATGTAGTCCTTCATGATCTGCACGGCGTTGGTGTCTTTAAAGCGCATGCCGGCGACCTCGTCGAACGTCACGCAATCCCAATGGCCCACCAAGCCCACGCGATCGGCGCGCATGGAGTTCATGCGGCCGAACAAGTTGGCCGTGGTGGTCTGGCCGCCCGAAAGCAAGATGGCATAGGGCGAGACCTCTTTGTAGATATGGCTCTTGCCGGTGCCACGGGGACCCAACTCGCACAGGTTGTAGTTGCGCTCGATGAGAGGCACCATGCGCTCGATAAAGTGCAGCCGCTCTTTTTCGGAAAGCTCGCTGGGCTCATAGCCAGCCGAGCGCAGCAGCATGTTGAGCCACTCGTCGCGCGTAAAGTACTGGCGCTCGTCGACCATGGCATCCAGGTCCAGATTGGGCATCTGGATGGGCGTGAGCGACGCCACGCTAAACGGAGAGTCCTCGGGGCCACGCTTTTTGCGCTTGGCCTTGGAGCGGCGCGGCGCATCGTCGCCAAAGACCTCCATGCCAAACTCGTCCTCCTCATCCAAGGGGTGACGATACTCGATGCTCATAATGCACCAAATGCCGCCCTGCAGAATTTTGGAATAGTCACGCACGTACTCGGCCGGCATCACAAACGGCTCGATGGTCAAGTTGGCAAACGACGCCACGTAAATGTCTTTATACTCGTCAAGCTTGGCCGTCACCTTGTCGATGATGGTAAAGCGGCCCAGTTCGCGAATCTTGGACTTAATGCGCTCGGACTCGTCGGGGCGCACGTAATTATCGGTGAGGATCCTGCGGATGCGGTCCAGGCCCTCTGCCACGGCATCCTCGTCGTCGGTTGAGCAGTACATGCCCAGCAGATACTCCAGCACAAAGGTTGGCACATTGGCGCCGCGCTTCATAAGGGCCGTCAGGTCCTTGCGCACGATCTTGCCGGCAAAGTGCTCGAGCAGTTTGCCGTCCAACCCATCCATGTCGTAGCCGTCGTCCTCGGGAGTCTCGGCCACAGCCTGGTCATAGTCATCAGTCGAGGATTCGTCCTCGGCGGGCGCGGCAGCCCCAACGGGCGCAGCAGCCACCGACTCCGAGGCAGACGCAACAACCTCAGCCGGGGCCTCCACGGGCGCCGCAGCCTCCACGGGCGCATCCACATCAATCGAGGGAACTTCCCACAGACCGCAGTCATGGCTATCAAACATAGGGCACACTCCTAAAAACCAAAGTCAGCAACAGGGGCAAACGAAACAGCGATGGTGTACGTCTCGCGCCAAACGATCTTGCCCGTCTCGCGCTCGCGGCAGACCAGATAGTACGGACCCTTGGCCGAGAATCCATCCGCTGCACGCAGCGCAAACTTGGCATGCACCACGCGCTCCTGCGAGTTAGCAGAAGTCTTGTTGGCATGCGCCTTGACTGTATCGCTCACCTCGTTGCCGCTTGCGTCGGTAAACACCAGCTCATACTCGCATGGCAAGACCTTGCCTTGGGCGGGTTCTTCCTGGATCAAGTTGACCGAGAAGAGCGAGTTGGTCACTCGGCGTCCCTCGCTTAGCACGCGCAGCGTCGCCACGCGCGTATCGACAAAGTCCTTGGAACCCGAGCGCGCACGCCAAAATCCGATAACGGGCACGCAGAGCTCCTGCAGGCTCATGCCGCCGTGGACGTAGTTGTTAGTGCCGCCGGGACGCTTGAAGTGCACGTTCTCGCGCGGGGCAAATCCCTCAAAACCGGCACCTAAACGTCCCATGCCAACATTAACAAACACCTCGCATGCCTCTTCCGAAAGCTTGGCCACGGCCTCGTTGGGCACCACCAGATGACGCTTGCCGTGCATGACAGGAGCGTCAAGGACGGGAAGGTCTGGCTTGCCGAGCATCTGGCACTCGTTGAGCTCACGACGCGTGTAGATGAAGCCGTGATCTGCCGTCATAACAACACGCGCGCCCGGGGCGTCGGTGCACACGCGGCGCGCCAACGCGGCAAGTTCCTCCACGGTGTCCGCGCAGGCATCGAAAACGTCATCCTGCGTAGCTGCCTTCTCGCCCGTGGCATCGATCTTGTTGTGGTAGAGATAAACGAGCCTGGAGTCTTTGAGCAGCGCTTTGCGCTCGGTTCCCGCCATGTTGAGGTATGCGCTCGAGCGCAAAGCGCGGGCCGTGGGCTCAACGTGGGTAAGTACGGCCTCGCGCTGCGGAGTCGTCGCAGTGGGCATGCCGTCAGCCAACACAAACGCGCCATCCTCTGCAAGCTCAAGCACCTGGTGCGGCAGCAGCGCGGGCATGCCCACCTCGGTAATGGAGGGAAAGACCGCCTGCATGCTAGAAACCTTGACGTTGCCGCCGCGTTCGCGCTCGAGCAGCGCCGCAACGTCGCGGGCAACCTCATAGCGCAGCGCATCGCTCACGATAACGACCGTTGTTTTGGCAGAACCCACAAAGGCGGGCAGCACATGCCAGTAAAACTCATCCTGCCGTGCGGGACCATCGATGTAGCCGCAATCGGCCCACTCCCCTTGCGCAGCAGCCGCCCAGCAGGCATTGGCATCCGCCAAGAACCAGTTGCTGTAGAGATTCTCCGCCCAGTCCGCCACGGCGCGGGCAGGTTCCTCGAGCGCATCGCACTCGACGGAGCGTGCCCGCAGATACGCGGTGCACATATGGCGATAGGCAGCGTCCATGGCATACCAATCGGACGAATA
Source organism: Collinsella sp. (assembly GCA_048298285.1). GTDB lineage: Bacteria > Actinomycetota > Coriobacteriia > Coriobacteriales > Coriobacteriaceae > Collinsella. The sequence continues at coordinate 2,786 of DBFCNY010000298.1, read as the reverse complement.
GGCATCCCACACCTGCTGGGACTGCGCCAGATGGAACCCGCCCGCGTGCGTCTGCCTAAACGCGCACATATCGGCCACAGCGACAAGCAGGTCAAAGTAGCTCTCGACACGACGGTACCAGCTTAGGTCGCAGCGACGCGCCACAAAGGCACGCGCATCCTCAACACGGTCTGCACCTTGCGCAAACGAGCAGAACAGCTGCGAGAGCACAGCCTCATTGACGCACGGAAACACATCAAGCGAGGTCAGCACATCGATCGGCAAGGTCTCGAACCGTGCAAAGAGTCCGCGGGCGTCCTCAACCAAACGGCCAATCTCAAATAGGTCCTCGCTCGATGCCTGGGTATCGGCGGTCTGGTCCCACGTACGCACCGCCTCAAGGCAATAGGGCCCGTAGGCGGGAGCCACATGGCTCTCAAGCCCCTTGAGCGCTTCCTCGGGAAGCGCGGTGGATGCCGCCGTAAGGAGCACATGGGATGCAAGCATAAGCAATGAGTCACGCTCGTAAAGCGGCCCATCAAACCCATAGCAACGCACGATGAAGGCAGAGAGCACATCACGCACGCAGTACTTGTCCACCAACTCGGCCAGCGCCTCGGGACCCTCGTGCAGCAGCATGGTCATACAGCCACGCAGCACAAACGCGGGGCGCGCGTCACCAAGCTCTTTACCGCCAAAAATCACCGTAAGGATGCCGAGTTCGATATCGGATGCGCTCGAGGCATGTGGAACACACGCGGCAAACTTAGCGCAGCGGGTCTTGGCATCAAAGAACGTCTTGTGCTCGCGCAGGCTCTCGCGCACGGCGTCGATATTCTCGATGCCTAGCTGATCGGCCAAAAGCGAAAGATGGTCAGCCTGGAACTGATCGGCATACAGCTCAACATCGGCAAGCCAATCACCCTCAAGCCTGCCGCGCGGGCAACGGCGATACAGCAAGATATCGCTCACAAGGTCATCGCGGTTGACGAGCTTCTTGACGGCAAACATGCGACCCTCGCAGGCCTCAACAAAGCGCACCGGGCGCTCAAAGTCACTGTGAGCAGGCATTACGCCGGCATCGGCCCCCACGCCGTCGAAACCCTCAGCAGCCAATCGCTCAAACTCAGGAGCAAACTCGCCGTCCGCATCGTGCCAAACCACAACACGGCGCGGCGCGCATGAGGACAACGGCTGCAAAAATCGCAGCTTGAGCTGTTCTTCTACATCGATCTTGGGCATGAATATCCTTACCGTATCTGCAGTTACTTAATCTTCGCCAGCACATCCTGAAACTTGGCGTAGTTGACCTTGACGCCGTCATCCAGGTCGATCTTAATCATCTGGTCTGCCAAGTGGTGCAGTTTCTCCTCGTAGGCAATGGTCTCTTTGAGCTGGTCGTTGAGCTTTTTGATGCGCTTATCCAAGCGCACGCGTTCGCCGCGCTCGGCACTGACAAGGGCATCGTTGGCATACCCGATCTGGGCACGGTAGCGCTCCTGCTGCTCATGCACATAGTCGGTGCGGATGCGAGCCAACAGGTCAGGCTGGTAGCGATGCATGTAAACAAGGCACTTGAAGCCGCCCTTCTTGCCCGAATCGAACAGCCAATAAATAGGGCGCTTCTTATAGGTCTGGCAGTGGTCCTTAAAAAAGTCCTTCAAAAAGTAGGTGCGAATGACCTCACGCGAGGTGCCCTTGCCGCCGAGCGCCTCGGCGATAAAGGCCAGGTTCTGCTCGAGCGTCTCCTCGCCGTACACGGTGCGCACAAAGTCGATAAAGTAGCGCACGATGTCGTCGTCAAAGTACTCGTCATCGGTAATGGGCAGTACGTTGTCGCCATCGGGCATAAAGGTCACGTTCTCGGGATCGGGCATCTTGGCCAGATAGTTAGAGACCGTGGCACCCTGGTCGGCCAGAACCAGACCGTCCACGTCCAGCGAATAGCGGCCAAATATGCAGCCCACGGCATAGCTAATGAGCGAGGTGATCTCGTCGCGCTTGGTGCGCACGTACTTGTTGCCCTTGTAGCTCTCGGGGATCTCGTCAGCGGTATCAAAGATGCGCGCCACCGATACGTACTTATCCTCGACCTCGATGGGCACCTCGCCCTCCATGTTGTAGATCTTGGCAAAGATTCGGTTGAGCTCTTCCTCGTTAGCGCGAAGCTGCTCAAAGCGAGCATTGACCTCGGCTTTGCGAGCCTCGTATTTATCATGAAGTAAAGTGGCCATGGTAGGCCATCCTTTCGTTGCTGTTGGAAACCGCTGCGAAAAAACGGATTGCAGTATCCAAAAAAACCGCTAAAACGCTCTCCCCGCTGTACAGGAAGCTTGAGGAACTAAGTCGATGCAATTTCGCACCTATTCTAACTACTAGCTTTTATCTCTATATCTCTTGTCTCTTAGCGAGAGCAGATTCACCCATGCATCAAGCGTATCCTCTTTCAGTAGCATTCTTGCCGTGACGTTTCCTTTACCGTTTGCGTCCTGTAAAGCCCACCACACTGATCCATCGGGCTTAACAACTCGCAAATATTGACCATGAGCGAGAGCATTCCTCAGATGTCTAAAAACGGCGTCAAGTCTTCTAAATGAACTTTTATTCTGTTTTCACCTGCCTGTTTTGGTCTTCGCACCCGGCTTGAATTCTGAAAGCCCAGCAATCCTTTTGTTAAGACAAGCCGCTGTTGATAAGCAAATGAGGGCAAACTCGTAATCTCGTTTAATAAAATCAGATGAATCGCTACCTGCTTCATGGGCCGCTTTTGCAAGGTCATTAGGGGTATATGCCCATCTTGTTTTAAC
>DBFCNY010000297.1:0-9293 GCA_048298285.1 Collinsella sp. | reverse complement strand
GGGAGAGCGCTTCCCTGACACGGAAGAGGTCAGAAGTTCAAATCTTCTAACGCCCACCAAATGTTCGCAGCTCAGAGGCTATGTCCTCTGGGCTGTTTTGTTTTATGTCGCCAAATCAGCTGGCAGCTCCAACCGCCCAACTAGCCAAAAGCCGACCATCTACTTGCCGATCTATTCATCGGCATAACCAATCAGTCCGCACCGCAACTTCTCAGCAAAACGCCGCGATGTCTGCGCCCTGCGGTATCCTTGAGCCACTTGCACCTGCAGCACCAAGGAGCCGCCATGCGCACCGAGCTCGATGTCCCCTTTTCGCACAAAGAAGAAGCCAAGGCGCTGGGCGCCAAATGGGACCGGACCAAGAAGATCTGGTATGTACCCAGCGGCGTCAACCCCGAGCCCTTTGCCGAGTGGCTGCCCGGTGTTGACCGATCCGACCCCTCAGCGCCGTATATATATCTAGTACTGGGCAAGCGCGAGTGCTGGAAGTGTCACAAAGAGACCTCGGTCGCAGCCTTCGGCATTCCCTATCGAACCGATAACGACGAGAGCATCGCCATCGCGCACGCGCCCAACGAAGCCGGGTACATTGCCATCGACACGGCCAACGCCAACGCACTCGCCATCGTGCCCGCTCTTGGCTGCGTACCGGGCGAGATCCGCGACTACCTTCATAAGCGCTGCGGCTACAAGCCCGTAGGCGCGCGAGCCTCCAAAGCCCCGTCGCTCGGCAACACGTGCACCAGTTGCGACGCGCTGCAAGGCAGCCGCTATCTGTTCGAGGAGCCCTCGTCCCCGTTTGCCCTCACTGCCATCAACAAGCTGCCGGCACTGGAGTTTATACGCGTCGAAGTTGCCGGCGTCTTTGGCGTCCCGGTCACGCGTACCGACTTTGACCAGGCGCTCTTTACCTGGGCACGCGACCATCACACCGAGTTCCACAAGCAACTCGGTGAGGGGATTTATTTGTAGAGGCAAAAGACACTCACAGCCAACTCCTCCGCATCACCTATCCCTCGTCGCCGGCGTCGTACACGATATCGAGGCCACAAACAGGGCATTTCTCCGGATACACCGGCATATGAACGCCTGTCCGTTTTCTCACTTCGTCGCTGAGTCTGTCGCGCGCATCGATAAACCGAATGTCGAGACACGGTATTTGCGAGCCGCAGCAAGGGCAGGTGACGACAAACGACGCGCAATCAACCTCTACGCTCGGAAACATATTGTTGTCTATAAGGGCACACGGCAGTTTTCCGTACTTCCCCATCGCAATATCGCCTCGCCAGCTCATATACGCTCCCCTCTCGCTATACAAATCAGGAAGAGCATGCACCGGCGGGCGGGCGCGAGATTGCATCGCCACGCGATCCGATCAAACAACACGATCGTCAAAGAATGCCAAAGCCAAATACGCTAATACGGCAGAAGCCCCGCCTTTTCACGCTTCTTTTCCGAGCGATCGAACTCAATGCGATGGGCCTCAAGAAACACCGTATCGGGTCGCCACTGACGCTCATCCGGCTGCCTTAGCGTCGCACCCGCAAAGGAAGCGTAGTCGGTCTTATCCAGCAGGTACGATCCGCACAGCCGATATTCGCCGCAAACAGGCTCAAACGAAATCAGGTGAGCATCAAATAGGGAATGAAGATCGCGCCGAAGCAGAATACCGTTGCTGGCAACCTGCGATTTGGGTCCCGAGTAATTCTCGATATGTGCAGCCTCCAGAGCTTCGCTGACGCCGCAGTCCGACACCGCGCAACGGCCATCATAGGCGGCAACGAGCTGCTTGCGGAACCATTGCTGCCCCAATCGCTCGCGCCTTAACGCATAGCGGACCTTTTCGTCGTCGGTCGCACCCTGTCCGGCAAACTCAATATCGACGGGTATGTGCTTCAGATAACTCATGTCGGGCGCAAAACGAGGGTCCGGTCCGCCTTTATGAACAGGACCGTGCAGAACAAACCATCCATTTTCGGGCTCGAACCGCTCAACAAACGCAAGGCCGAGCACCTTATAGCCCACCTCGGTTGCAAATATGACTCCGACCGGGACGCCACATTCCATGCAGTTGAGCATTTTACGGTTGTAATTCTGGTCTCGAGAACCAACGGCTCCTGGCGCTTGGACCGAATACTTAATGACCCACGTACCGTCATCCAAATAGAGCGGAGGCACATCGGTGTAGAAGCTCTTTTTAGAGTTATGGACCGAAAGCGCAAAGATCTTATTGGGATCTTGCTTCACCCGATCCTGGCCCGGCCAGAAGATCCCTGAATCCCGCGTTACGGGAAAGAAGTCCGAGCCAATTCTCAAACGGTACTGATACTGAGGACTATCTTCCTTGGTGTGGTGCGGAAGGCTGGTCCAAACGCCGCCGCGCTGTTCCTCACCCAGAAACCACTCCCATGCCTCAACGTATTCGGAAGGCACGAGACTGCAGGCGCGGTCATAGCTTGGTCCATCCATCAACGGAACAGCAAGGTCAATGTCGTTCATCGCCAGCACCTACAACCATACGAACGCGAGTCATGCCCCTCAATAATATGGCCGAGAGTCAATTATTACGAGATCTCATTCCGCGATCGGCACGTCGTTGATGCTCTCGGTTTGCCGCTGGCGCGCTTGTACCCCGCTACCTCACTTCCCTGTATACTGATGTAGCACGTGTTTCATCCGGGCTTGTTGGGCCGGGTCGTTCATGGGAGGTTCTTGTGGCTGTTTCGAATCCGCCTAAGGGAAGCGTTTCTTCTTCGTCCATCAAGCCGGTTACGCGCAAGGCCGTGCGTTGCCAGCGCGAGGTCGCTTGGCTTGTCACGCAGGCAGCAGGCAGACTCGTGGCGAGCACGGAGGACGTCAATGCTCCCACACCGAGCTTTGTGCTGGCAGCGGCGCTGAATCGAGTACGCCAGCTGGAACTCGTCGCACAAGAAGACGGCAGCCATCTTGGCTACCAGGACGCTATGGCGCCCGACCTGTTGACCTTTTGTCGCATGACCAAATTGCCCGCCGCGCCCAATACGCTTTCGGACGCAGGCTACATGTTTACGCTCTCGGGCGCGGACCTTATCCGAGACATCTATGCATACTGCAGCGAGCTCGCCGAGCGCCACGTCTTTGACGCGGCAGAAGTCAAACCGGGAAATGTCATCAAGCTGGTTCTTAGGCTGTTCTTGATGGACGGGTTTGGGGCCATGCCGGCGTAAGCCGAGTCTTTAGCATCACCGTCGACTGGGCAACAACCGCTTTGCCTTAGTGGGCGCCAATCGAGGGTCGATTATTGGGTCGCCTCGTCCACTAACGCATTTATTCCACGCGCTCTGACAGTCGATACTTGCGGTTGCGGCTCGTCGCCGGCGCCGTGGGCTCAAGCTCGCCTTGAGCAATGAGCGCGTTGACGCGCGACCTAACCTGGGAAATCGTAAGCCCCGTACGTTCTGCCAGCTCACGCGTCCCCAGCTCGCCGTAGTGTTTGAGTGCCGTCACAATTAAGCCCCCGCCATGATCGACCGGCTCGATCTTTGAACGGTAAAGTACGACCTTGAACCGATCGAACCCCGGGCAGAACAGGGGCTCGGCCAGACCATGCGCGCGCATGGCATCGATCATCATCGGGATGCCCGAGCCATTGCCCTCAGCCGGCGAACCTGCGCCATCCGGCAGCGGGACAATCGACATGAGTTTCACGAGCGTCGCGTTACGGCATCGGGAGCTGCCGTCAAACAAGTTCTCGCGAGTCTTTCCCCCGTAAAGGCCGCCAGGATTCGTCACCTCGACACGATCGTCAAAGACGTCGACGGCAATCGATTGTCCACAGAACCGATCCCCGTATTCTCGATGGATTACGGCGTTGGCGATTGCCTCGCGCAGAACCTCCTCGGGAATCTCCAGCGAGTCGACACGCGAGACGCCTTGGACGGTCGAGGTTCGCCGCAAATTCTTGGCGACGGCCGCGACAGCATCCGAGATCATCTCGCCCAACGTTCCCTCACAGATTGTGCGGTCCATGAACCTCAGCGACCCCGCCGTGCCTTTCCGGGTCCCCGCATAGACAGCCATGTCGATAAAGAGCTTGGGATAAAACTGCTGAGGGTAGGTGCCCGCAACTAGGAGTCCAGCCTTGGTGACATTGCCCTGGGAATCAAGGAAATTTAGGCGCTCCAGCTTCGTTTGTTTGTCCGGCGCGCCGCGCATCGCCCGGGGCGTCAACGAGAAAGCCCGATCTATCGTACGGTCGACCAGCGTCTCGTCGAGATCGTCCGCGTCCGCGCCCGCCACCGCGTCGCGATCGCTCGGAGTCGCTCGACCGTATGACGCCAATGCGAGCACCTCGGTCGACGAAAGCGGGACATCTTTGTCATCGATGCGCTTGTAGCTGCCGCCCTGGGCGCCCTGCTCTATGACATAGCAGGGCTTGCTCGACGGATCGAGCTCCTCAATCGTAATGACGAGAACGATGACGCCCTGAAGCTCCACTCGCTCAATGGTGTATTTGGGCGGATTGGCCAGCTTTCCGCGACCGCCGGCATCGCCCATGCCCGCCACGAATTGGTTGAGCACTTTCTCGGTCTCAAAGTTTGCAACTGGGACAAAACCCGCGCGCTCGCTCACTCCGAGTACGATGATGCCGCCGGCGGTGTTTGCGAAAGCGCTGACCGTTTCCCATACGTCGCGGGAAAGCGTCGTGGCGCTCTCCTTGACCTCGACGTTAAAATCGTCCGAGCCCATGCGCCTTAAAGACTCGAGCAGACCGGTCAGTTCGTTTTCGTTCATCTGCACGTCCTTTCGCTCGGTTCTGCGGAGAATGCCGCGAATAAATTTCCTTCGTCTCTCAGTTATCTCTTGTAATTATCTCTCATCTTTCTGTTATCTCTCATATTAGAGACGAATGAGATATGAGAGATGTGTGGGCGGCGGATGAGCGTGGATTTTGGACGGTCGGGAAATGAGGGTGGATATTTGGACGGCTTTTGGGCGTTTTGAGGCTGATTCCGTCCGAAAAACCACTCTCATTCGATAGGCGTCCAAGTTTCCACGCTCGCGCGGCGGGCACGCGGGGCCTTTACCCAATCCGTTGGCATCGTCTTCAGTTCGCCGCAGGGTCGCGGCCCCATATGGGTATACTCTCGAGGATTCGACTCGATTCGCCCCCGATGGGGCGTCAAAGGAGACTGCATATGCCCACCACCTCAACCGACCCGCGCGCCGTTGCCTCCGCGCTGCTGGTGCCCGGCACCACCTGTCACGGCTTTGCCGTCGAGCGCCGCGAGACCGTGCCCGAGCTCGACTCGGACGCTTACGTGCTGCGCCACACCGCCTCGGGCGCTCGCCTGCTGTACCTGGCGTGCGACGACGAGAACAAGGCCTTTGCCATTGGCTTTAAGACGCCGCCGGCCGATTCCACCGGCGTATTCCATATTCTTGAGCACTCGGTGCTGTGCGGGTCGGCTAAGTTCCCCGTCAAGGAGCCGTTTGTCGACCTGATCAAGAGCTCCATGCAGACGTTCCTCAACGCCATGACCTACCCCGACAAGACCATCTACCCCGTTGCCACCACCAACGAGCAGGACCTGTACAACCTAATGGACGTGTACCTGGACGCTGTGTTCAACCCGGCCATCTACACCAAACCCACCATTTTTGAGCAGGAGGGCTGGCACTACGAGTTGGACCTGCCGGAGGGCGCCGAGGGCGAGGGCGACGGCAGCTTCGCGAGCCTGCGCGAGGGCACGCTGCGCTATAACGGCGTGGTGTTCAACGAGATGAAGGGCGCGTTGTCCGACCCCATGAGCGTGCTGGACGACGCCGTCAACGCCGCGCTCTATCCCGACACCGCCTATGCGCACGAGAGCGGCGGTGACCCACGCGCGATCCCTGCGCTCACCTACGAGCAGTTCCTGGATACGCACGCGCGCCACTACAATCCTTCCAACTCCTATATCACGCTCTACGGCGACCTGGACGTGGACCGCGCACTGGCCTTTTTGGACGAGCGCTATCTGTCGCAGCCGAGTGCCGCGAGTCGCCGCATGGACGCTGCCGTCGCCGCCGGCGAGGACCCGTCCACGCTGGCGCCCAATCCGCTGGGCGTGCAAGCGCCCGTGACCTGCGAGTATAAGCGCGTCGAGATGGCAACCACGCCCGAGAACGCCCTGGTTGGCCTGGGCCTGGTGCTGGGCAGCGCGCTCGACCGTAAGCGCACGATCGCGGCGGATATCCTGTTCGAGGCGTTGCTGGGCTCCAACGAAGCGCCGGTTAAGAAGGCCATTCTGGCCGCCGGCCTGGGCGGCAACGTGGTGAGCTACACCGCGGCCGAGAGCCTGCAGCCCTACGAGCTCATCATGCTGCAAAACGCGCAGCCCGGCGTGGCGCGCGATCTGCGCCGCGTGTTCCAGGACGCCTGCCGCGACCTGTGCAAGCACGGCGTTCCGCGCGAGCGCTTGGAAGCCATCATCAGCAGCAACGAATACGACCTGCGCCAGCGCGACTACGGTATCGCCGACGGTGTGGCCATTGCGTGCGACGCGCTGAGCACCTGGCTCTACGATGACGACGCCGCGACGCTGGCACTCAAGTACGGCCCGGTGTACGAGGAGCTGCGTGGCGAGCTGGATGGCAGCTACTTTGAGGACCTGCTGCGCGAGCTGGTGCTGGAAAACGACCACATGGCGCTGGTCGAGCTGGTGCCGGTGGACGCCGCCGAGGGTTCGGAGGGTGCCGAGGCCGCCGAGCTGGCAGCCAAGCGCGATGCCATGACCGATGCCGAGCTGGCCGACGTGGTCGAGCGCACGGCCGCGCTGCGTGCCGCACAGGAGGCGGAAGACACACCCGAGGCCAAGGCTACGCTGCCGCGCCTGCGCGTGTCCGACATTGGCGAGGCGCGCCCCGAGCCGCCGCTGATCGTGGACACGACCGCGCCCATCCCCTGCCTGCGCCACGGCATCCCCACCAACCGTCTGGCCTACGCCATGCAGTATTTCGACCTGAGCTGCGTCGCGTTTGAGGACCTGCCTTATGTGACGCTGCTCTGCCGCCTGCTCAAACAGCTGCCCACGAGCGAGCACTCGGCCGAGGAGCTCGACAACTTGCTCGCCGGCAAGCTGGGCTTTTTGAGCTTTACGACCGAGGTCATGACCCAACCCGACGTGGACGGCGTGCGCCCCTACCTGCTGGTGAGCGCCGGCGCCCTGTCCGAGAAGATCGATGCGCTGGCGAGCCTGCCGCGCGAGGTGTGGTCGAGTACGCTTTTGCTCAATGCCGATGCCGACCGCATGCGCGACGTGCTCACGCAGATTCGCATTGGGCTTGAGCAGGGCTTTATCAACAACGGTCACTCGGCGGCGCTCGGCCGCGCGATGAGCTACAGCTCACCTTCGGCCGTAGTGCGCGAGCAGCTTTCGGGCGTGGATTTCTACCTGTTCCTGCGCGATCTGCTCGAGCACTTTGACGAGCGACTGGACGGCCTGCGTGCCAAGCTTGCCGAGCTGGCAGGCCGCATCTTTGTGGCCGACGGCTGCCTGGCGAGCTTTACCGGCAGCGATGAGGACTTTAACGCATACTGGGCCGCCGCGGGCGACCTGGGGCTGGACGCTGGCGGCGGCGCCGATGCCGGCCGCGACGCGCTCGTGGTGCCGACGCCGCGCGACCGCCACGAGGCTTTTGTCATCCCCAGCGACATCTGCTTTGCGGCAAGCGCGTGTGACCCGCGTCGCCTGGACATTAACGTGACGGGCGCCTGGGCGGTTGCCGCCAACGCACTCTCCTACGACTACCTGTGGAACGAGATTCGCGTGAAAGGCGGTGCGTACGGCTGCGGATTCCGCGCTGCCGGCGAGCGTCAGGCGGCGTTCTACACCTACCGCGACCCGGCAATCGACCCCTCGATTGAGCGCGTGGCGCGCGCAGGCGAATGGCTCGGCAGCTTTGAGCCCGACGAGGCCGCCTTTGAGGGCTTTATCGTGAGCTGCGTGAGCGGCATGGACGCGCCGGTGAAGCCGTACGCGCTCACCAAGCGGCGCAACACGACCTACCTGGCCGGGCTCGATCCGCACGCGCGCGAGGAGCGTCGCGCCCAGATGCTCGCCGCCACGCCCGGTGAGCTTCGCTCGCTCGGCGCCGATGTGACGCGCATTGCGGCCGTCTCGCCCACCTGCGTCTTTGGCGGCCGCGACGTCATCGCCAAGAGCAACGCCGGCTTCAACGTCATCGACCTGATGGGCTAACGCACGGCAAAGGTAGATTTTTGGGACATGCCCGAAAATCTACCTTTTTTCTGCGGTTTGAGCGGGGCGGCGCAGCCCACCGCGGCGGTTTGTCTCAATCTGTAACATCTAGACGGCAATATCGGCTCCAGATGTTACAGGTCGAGACGTTCCCAAACGGCACCAGCTCTTTGTCTCAATCTGTAACATCTAGGTCCAATTTTGCCGAGTTACTGTTACAGATTGAGACAAACCGCCGCAGACGCCCACTCCACAGCACAGACCACCACAAAGGTGCCTGTCTCCTTCCTCAGTTGTGGTTCGAACACTTGTTCTATACGTACATGTGTTCTATAGTATGGGTGATTGCTTCGGGCTTAAATTGCAACTATAATATAGTTGCGGGATGTGAGGCAGGATGACTCGGATCGACAAACTCATCGCCCAGCTGCTTAGCTGTCCTTCAACGTATAGATTCGCTGACTTTCTTAAAGTTATGGCTTCATATGGCTTTGAAATGGACAGCAAAGGCAAGACATCCGAATCGCGCGTTCGCTTCTACAGGCCATCAGATGGCAGGATGTTCGTAATGCACGCGCCTCATCCATCTGACGAATTGACAGCGGGGACCATTCGAAACATCGTTCGCTTTCTGCAAGATGTCGGAGGTAGTCATGAGTAACGTTTTGGCATACAAGGGTTATTTCGCCCCGGTCGAGTTCGATGCCGAACAGCATGTGCTAACAGGTATGGTCGCCGGCATTAGGGACGCAATCGTATTTGAAGGCTCCACGGCTGAAGAAGTGGAGCAATGCTTCCACGACGCCGTCGACGATTACCTTGAGTTTTGCGCCGAGAAGGGCAAGGAACCCGAGCGGGCTTTTAAGGGCTCGTTCAACGTAAGAACGGGCTCTGAGCTCCACAAGCAAGCAGCGCTAGCGGCGGCAAAGAAGGGTGAGTCACTCAATAAGTTTGTGACTGAAGCGATCGCTGCGGCGCTGTGAAGCCAACGTCGAGTCGAAGCCGCCACAAAGGGTGCCTTTGCGGCGGCTTCGACGTTTGCCCAGATAAAACCTGCCAAAATAAACCTGT
>DBFCNY010000296.1:0-6680 GCA_048298285.1 Collinsella sp. | reverse complement strand
TAAAATCATCATCGAATCTATCAGTATGGCATCGGACAAAACGTTTTGCCCCGCCAGTTGGCGAATTACCGCGCCGCCGTCACATATCAAACGCCAAAATGTGCGAGACTGTTTTGTGCAATTGTGCCGGCCGAGGGAGCGCCGGCGCTCGATTCGCATGGAGTAACCCACAACGATGCTGCTTACGCAAACGACAACGCCCGAGGACGTCAAGGCTCTTAATCGCGCCGAGCTCCCGCAGCTCTGCGGCGAGATCCGCCAGGCAATCCTCGAAAGCTCCGCCGCCGTCGGCGGGCACGTTGCCCCCAACCTGGGCGTCGTTGAGCTTACGGTTTCGCTTCATCGCGTGTTTAACTCCCCCATCGACAAGATTGTCTTTGACGTTTCGCACCAGACCTACGCCCACAAGGCGCTGACGGGGCGCGCGTACACTTATATCGACCCGGCACGCTATGGCGAGGCTTCTGGCTTTGCCAATCCCAACGAGTCCGAGCACGACCTGTTCGCCATGGGCCATACCTCCACGTCGGTGAGCCTGGGCTGCGGCCTGGCGCACGCTCGTGACCTGGCGGGCGATGCATACAACGTCATCGCCATCATTGGCGACGGCTCGCTTTCGGGCGGCCTGGCGTTTGAGGGCTTTAACAATGCCGCCGAACTCGACAGCAACCTGATCATCATCGTCAACGATAACGACCAGTCCATTGCCGAGAACCATGGCGGCCTGTATCGCAATCTGGCCGAGCTGCGCGCCAGCAACGGCGCCTGTGAGCGCAACATTTTCCGCGCGATGGGGCTCGACTACCGCTATCTGGACGCCGGTAACGATGTGTTGGCCCTCGTCGACGCGCTGCAGGAGCTGCGCGATATCGATCACCCCATCGTGCTGCACGTTTCGACCGCCAAGGGCAAGGGCTTTGAGCCGGCCCAGAGCGACCCCGAACACTGGCACCACGTGGGTCCGTTTGACATGGCGACTGGGCGCAAGCTCTGCCCGGGCCATCCGAGCGAGCCCGCGCCGCGCACCTATGCTGACATTACGGGCGAGGCGCTCAGCGCCGCCATCGAGCGCGATCCACAGGTCGTTGGCATCACGGCCGCCACGCCCTACATTATGGGCTTTACACCCGAGCTTCGCTCTGCCGCCGGCAAACAGTTCGTCGACGTGGGCATTGCCGAGGAGCACGCCGTGACCTTTGCCACCGCGCTTGCGCGCTCGGGCGCCAAGCCAGTCTTTGGTGTGTACGGCACGTTTTTACAGCGCGCCTACGACGAGCTGTGGCACGACCTGTGCCTCAACGACGCCCCCGCAACCATCCTGGTGTTTGGTGCGTCAATCTTTGGCACCACGTCCGAGACGCACCTTTCGTTCTTTGATATTTCCATGCTGGGCGGTCTTCCCAACATGCGCTACTTGGCGCCGGCCTGCATGGAGGAATATCTGTCCATGCTGAGCTGGTCGCTCGACCACCGCGAGCATCCCGTGGCGATCCGCGTGCCTGGTATTGGCCTGGTGAGCCGTCCCGACCTTGCGCCCGCCGAAGACACCGACTACGGCGCCGTTCACTACAACGTGATGCGCCGGGGTCGCGACGTTGCCGTGCTCGCGCTCGGCGATTTCTTTGAGCTGGGCGAGCGCGTGGCAAACCGCCTGACTGCCGAGTACGGTATCGAGGCCACGCTCGTCAACCCGCGTTTTGCAACCGAGCTCGACCGTGAGTTCCTCGGCAGCCTTGCCGCCGAGCATCGCGTTGTCGTCACCCTCGAGGACGGCGTCTTGGACGGCGGCTGGGGCGAGCGCGTGGCATGTTATCTGGCATGCACGCCGTTGCGCACGCGCACCTTCGGCATCGCCAAGGGCTTCCCCGACCGCTACGACCCCAACGAGCTGCTCGCTCAGAACGGCATGACGGTCGAGAACATGGCCGCCGAAGCCGTAAGACTACTCAACGAGTAAGAAAACCTCCGCAAGGAAAGCACCCCTGCGGAGGTTTTTATTTTCGCGACGCGATTATCTCAATCTGTAACATCTAGGGTCCGAATTTCCGTCTAACTGTTACAGATCTGGATAAGACGTCCTAGTCCCAGACCTTTGTCTCAATCTATAACAGATAGAGACCTTTTGGCCGTCCAGATGTTACAGATTGAGACATTCGAATTCCCCTGAAAAGAAAATCTCGATCTGTAACAGTCGCTCGGCAAAAACGGCTGCAGATGTTACAGATCGAGACAAAGCAACAAGGCATGCCGCCGCATCGGCCAAAACCACCACGAAGGTGCCTGTCCCTTTTTAGTAGGTAGAATAACCCATAAGGTAAGTATGTTTCTGAGTTATTTCGTGTTGACCCATTTGAGCGCGATAGGGTATAACTCTACTCAACCGCTAGGGATTTTATTGAGAAAGGTGTTCTACCATGAGCAAGAACCTCTCCCAGCAGGTCGTTCTCGACCGCCGCGGCTTCGTTGCCGCCACCTTCGCAACCGTCGCCGGCCTTGGTCTTGCCGGCTGCTCCGACACCAGCGCCGAGGCCGACAAGGGTTCCGCCGCCGGCTCCTCCAAGAGCTCCGAGGATACCGAGGCTTCCACCACGCTCGACGCTAAGGCATTCGACAAGCTCGTCGACAACGGCCCCAAGGCCGATGACGACGCCATCGCCGCCAGCACCTGGGCCACGGCCGTCAAGGACGCCGGCGTCTTTAAGATCGGTGGCGTTCAGACTTCCACGCTCTTCTCCCTCCTCAACGAGAAAGACGGTCAGACCCGCGGCTTCGACGCCGGTATCGCACAGCTCCTGTCCAACTACATTCTGGGCGAGAACAAGGTCGAGATCACCCAGGTGACCTCGGACACGCGCGAGTCCGTCTTGCAGAACGGCCAGGTCGACGCCGTCTTTGCCACCTACACCATCACTGACGAGCGCAAGAAGCTTGTCTCCTTTGCCGGTCCCTATTACTACACGCAGCAGGCCATCCTGGTGCTCGCCGATAACGACGACATCAAGAGCGTCGACGACCTGGCCGACAAGAACGTCGCCGTCCAGTCCGGCTCCAACGGCCCCGCCATCCTGGAGGAGCTCGCTCCCAAGGCCAGCCAGCAGGAGTTCAAGACCGACGAGGAGGCCCGCCAGGCACTCCAGCAGGGCCGCGTTGACGCCTACGTCATCGATAACAACATGCAGCAGAGCGCCCTGGTCCGCGAGCCCGGTAAGTACAAGATCGCCGGCAAGCCCTTCGGCAGCAAGGAACCCTACGGCATCGGCCTGCCGCTCGATTCCGACGGCGTCGCCTTTGTCAACGACTTCCTTAAGAAGATCGAGGACGACGGCACCTGGACCAAGCTGTGGCAGATCTGCATCGGCGACCGTACGGGCGACACCAATGTTCCCGAGCTGCCCGAGATCGGCGCCTAGGCAGCGAGCCTGGTAACGGCCGCAACGAAACCATACGGAAACGCATGATGCGCTTTATTGCGGTAAACTGTTTCCTCACTGAGTTGTCGGGGCTTCCGTACACACGGGAGCCCCTTTCCTTATCGGCGGGAGGTCCGCATGAGTCTCTCCGAACTCTGGTCGCTCTATGGCCAGAACTATATCGACGCGCTGCTAGCGACCTGGGGCATGACGCTTGAGTCGTTTGCCATCGCCATGGTGCTGGCCGTCGCCGTCACCGTGATGCGCGTGTCACCGCTCAAGCCACTGCGCGTCTTTGGCGACCTGTATGTCCAGGTCTTCCGTAACATCCCCGGCATCGCACTGCTCATCATCGTCGTCTATGCGCTGCCACCGCTCAAGGTCGTCCTGCCCTACCGCACCTGCGTTATCGTCGCCACGGTCCTTTTGGGCTCGGCCTTTGGCTCCGAAAACTTTATGAGCGGCATCAACACCGTCGGCGTCGGTCAGGTCGAAGCCGCCCGTTCGCTCGGCATGAGCTTTAACCGTATCCTCGCCAAGATCGTAATTCCGCAGGCGCTGCGCTCGAGCGTATTGCCCATGACGAACCTCTTTATCGCCGTCATGCTCACTACCGCCTTGGGCAGCCAGGTGCCGCTTAAGCCGCAAGAGCTTACCGGCGTGGTGAGCTACATCAACACGCGCTCGCTCGGCGGCGTCGCCGCGTTCTTTATCTCGGCGCTCGGCTACCTGGGCACGGCCTTTGTAGTGAGCCACATTGGCAACTACATCGATAAGAAGGTGAGGATCCTCCGATGAGCAAGCACTCCACCTCCGCGCTCACCATGCGCGATGCGCTCTACGAGGCTCCCGGCCCCAAGATGCGCGCAAAGATTCGCATCGGCACCGCCATTTCGCTCGTTGCTGTAGCGGCGCTCGCCGTCCTCGTGCTGCAGCGCTTTTATGTGACCGGCCAGCTTTCGGTCCACTATTGGTATTTCTTTACGCACCTCACCACTTGGAAGTTCCTGCTTGCCGGCTTTGAGGGCACCGTTAAAGTCGCACTCACCGCTGGCGCCATCGCGCTGGTGCTGGGCTTAGCCCTTATGCTCGGCCGTACCAGCGACATTAAGCCGCTGCAGCTGGTCTGCCGCGTGCTCACCGATTTCTTCCGCGGCGTGCCGAGCCTTCTGTTCATCTACTTCTTCTTTTTGGTGCTGCCCCAGTACAAGATTGCGCTGCCGTCGTTTTGGATGCTCACGCTCCCTGTCGCGCTCGCTGCAGCCGGCGTGCTGGCCGAGATCTTCCGTGCCGGCGTCAACGCCGTGCCGCGCGGCCAGGTCGAGGCCGCCCAAGCGCTCGGTCTCTCCAAAGCCAAAATCACCTTTAAAATCGTATTGCCGCAGGCTATTCGATTTATCATTCCGTCGTTGATTTCGCAGCTCGTGGTCGTAGTCAAAGACACCACCGTCGCCTACGTGGTGAGCTACCCCGACCTCATGCAAAATGCCCGTGTGCTCATTACCAACTACGACGCCCTCGTGTCGGTCTACCTGGTTATCGCGGTCATCTACATCCTCATCAACGTCGCGATCAACAAGGCCGCTGTCTACGTTTCGCACAAGACCGGCGCGACCATCATCCGCTAATGCTTTACCATTTCCAGTCATAAGGAGCCGAGCACCATGGCACAGAGCACTTCTTCTACCGGCAATCAGCCGCTGATCGAGCTCAGGCACGTCGATAAGCACTATGGCGATCTACACGTCCTCAACGACATCAATCTCTCGGTCGACCGCGGCGAGGTCGTCGTTGTGATCGGGCCCTCGGGCTCGGGCAAGTCGACCATGTGCCGCACTATCAACCGTCTGGAAACCATCGACTCGGGCGAGATCCTCATCGAGGGCGAGCCCCTGCCGCAAGAAGGCAAGGATCTTGCCCGCATGCGTGCCGAGCTGGGCATGGTGTTTCAGCAATTCAACCTGTTCGCACATATGACCGTGCTGCAGAACGTCATGCTGGGACCGGTCGATGTGCTGGGTGTCTCCAAGGACGAGGCCCGTGAGCGCGCCATGGACCTGCTGAGCCGCGTGGGCGTGGCCGAACAGGCCGATAAGGTGCCCGCACAGCTCTCGGGCGGCCAGCAGCAGCGCGTGGCCATCGCCCGTTCACTCGCCATGCAGCCCAAGGCCATGCTTTTTGACGAGCCCACAAGTGCCCTCGATCCCGAAATGATCAACGAGGTGCTCGAAGTCATGGTCCGTCTGGCCCAGCAGGGCATGACGATGATCGTCATCACACACGAGATGAACTTTGCCCGCCGCGTAGCAGACCGCGTCGTATTTATGGCCGACGGCCAGATCGTGGAAACCGGCACACCCGACGAGTTCTTCGACCATCCCCAGACCAAGCGCGCCCAGGACTTCCTCAACTCCATCAAGGGCCACTAACCCAATTGCCACTCGGGCAAATTCATCAGTAACGTTTGCCCCGCGCCACCCCTGTGCCATGTCCACCCGGATTCGAAAGCCGCAACCATGATCGGAACCCGCACCTCATCGTCCTACACCCCGCACGTCGACGTTGCCCCCGCCGACCGCCCACTCATCCTCGTCGCACCGCGCTGGGAAGAGGCGGAGCCGTTTTTAACCGAGATGCTCTCCCCCAACGAGGAAATCGCAAGTGTCTTTGTCGATGCCATCCTTGCCGCTGGCGGCCTGCCGCTGCAGATGTCCATCACCGAGGACATTGAGGTCATCCGTCATTACGTCGATATCGCCGACGGCATCGCCATCCCCGGCGGCCCGGATGTCAACCCCAAGCGCTGGGGCGACGAGCGACCCTACGACCCCACCCTCTGCTGCGAGATCCGCGATAGCTTTGAGTTTAAGCTGGTCGGCGAGGTGCTCCGCGCCAAAAAGCCGCTCTTTACCACCTGCCGCGGCACGCAGCTGCTCAACGTCGCCACCGGCGGCACCCTGTGCATGGACGTGCCGAGCCTGGGCGCGCGCGAGGGCCGCACGCAGTGGCGTCATACCCACGTACTCAACGATCCCGTGCACCCCGTCGAGGTCGTACCGGGCTCGCTGCTGGAGCGCGCACTCGGCGGGCACAGGCTCATCCAGACCAACTCGGCGCACCATTGCTGTGTCGATCGTCTGGGCAAGCATACGCGCCTGGTCGCCCAAGCAACCGACGGCGTGCCCGAGTGCATCGAGGTCGAGGGTCAACCCTTCTGCCTGGGCGTGCAATGGCACCCCGAGTACACCTGGCAGACGCTCGAGACCGACT
>DBFCNY010000295.1:0-12262 GCA_048298285.1 Collinsella sp. | reverse complement strand
CGTCGAGGGCGCCGAGGCCTATGTGCCCGGCGAAGGCCCCGAGCTCACCGAATAGGAGCAGGCACCCATGTCTAACCTTTCCACGCTGGAGCCAAACAGCCTCAAAGGCGCCCTCGAGGCGCTGCTGCTCGTTTCGAGCGACCCGGTGAGCGCGCCCGCGCTGGCAGGTGCGCTGGATATCGCCCCCGGTGAGTGCGCATCGCTGCTCGCCGAGCTCAAGGTTGAGTACGAGGAGGCCAACCGCGGCTTTCAGCTGCGCGAGGTCGCCGGCGGCTGGCGCCTGTTCACGCATCCCGCCTATCACGATGTCGTTGAAGCCTATGTGCTGAGCTGGGACACGCAAAAGCTGTCGCAGGCCGCGCTCGAGACGCTCGCCGTGATCGCCTACCACCAGCCCGTCACGCGCGAGGTGGTCAAGGGCATCCGCGGCGTCAACTCCGACGGCGTCATTGCATCGCTCGTGGACAAGGGCCTGGTGCGCGAGCTCGGTCGCGATCCCGAGCGCGGTCAGGCCATCATCTACGGCACGACCAACGCCTTTTTGGAAAAGTTCGGCCTGCGCTCCACCCGCGACCTGCCCGATCTAGAGCAGTTTGCCCCCGACGAACAGTCGCGCCAGTTTATTCGCGAGCGCCTGAGCGGCCGCAGCATCCAGTCAACGCTCGAGGAGCAGGCCGAGGACCAGGACGAGGAGCGCGAACTGCTCGATACCGATGTTGTGAATGTTGAGGCAGTCGAGGGCGAGGACAACCTGGTCGTCGACAAGACCTCGGAGGATATGCATGACGAGGACTAACCAAGCAGGGGAGACACGCATCGCCGGCGCCACGGACTTGCCCGCAACCGACGCCCAGCCCGTCTACCCGCACACCATGCGCCTGCAGCGCTTTTTGGCGCGCGCGGGCGTGGCGAGCCGCCGCGGCTCGGAGGATCTGATGACCGCCGGCCGTGTGACCGTCAACGGCGAAGTCGCGACCGAGCTGGGCACCAAGGTCGATGTCGACCGCGACCACATCGAGGTCGACGGCATGCCCGTCAAACTCAACCAGGGCGCTGTGTACCTGATGCTCTACAAGCCGACCGGCTACCTCACCACCATGAGCGACCCGCAGGAGCGTCCCTGCGTGGCCGACCTGGTCCCCCGCGACCGTTTTCCGGGCCTGTTCCCGGTGGGCCGCCTGGACCGCGACACCACGGGCCTGTTGCTCTTTACCACTGACGGCGACCTGTCGCAGGACCTGCTGCACCCCAGCAAGCACGTCTACAAGACCTACCAGGCCCTCGTAGACGGCCACCTCACCGACCGCGATTTGGAACCACTCCGCCGCGGCATCGAGCTCGACGACGGCCTGTGTCAGCCGGCAATCTGCCGCGTTATCAACGCACGCGAGGCCGAGGCCGTGGCGCCGCAGGGCGTCAAGCCCGGCACCACCGCCGTCGAGGTCATCATCCGCGAGGGCCGTAAGAACCAGGTCAAGCGCATGTTGAGCAAGATCCACCATCCGGTGATCCGTCTGCATCGCTGCAACTTTGCCGGCCTGGAGCTCAAGGACGTAGCCAAGGGCTCGTGGCGCGAACTCACCGATCGCGAGGTGCAGATCCTCAAAAGCGGTGGCATCCCGCCAAAGCAGGCGAGCTCCAAGCGCAACGGCGGCAAGCCCCAAGACACGCCCGCCAGCCGCACGCGTCACCACGGCAGCCACGGCTCCGCACCCAAGCGCAACACCTATCGCGAGCGCTACACGGGCTAGGCAACCCGCCGCGCCCCAACGCCCGCGAACCATACCTGCACGTCAACCATCGAAAGGAAGCATTGCATGATCGTCGCCATCGACGGCCCCGCCGGTTCCGGCAAGTCCACCATCGCCAAGGAGATCGCCCGCCAGCTTGGCTTTAACAAGCTCGACACGGGCGCCATGTATCGCGCCGTCACCTTCGCCGCGCTCGACCGCGGCATCGACCTGGACGACGAGGCAGCCATCGATGCCCTCGCCGAGCAGATCGAAATCCGCTTTACCAACGGAACCGGCGAGGATACGCGCCTGACCATTGACGGCCAGGACGCATCGGCCGCCATTCGTACCCCGCAGGTCGACGCCAACGTGTCCAAGGTCTCGGCCTATCCGGGCGTGCGCGCCGCCATGCTCATCCACCAGCGCCGCGCCGCCGAGGACCGCGATATCGTGGCCGAGGGTCGCGACATCGGCACCGTCGTGTTCCCCAACGCGCAGGTCAAGATCTTCCTGACTGCCGACCCGCGTGAGCGCGCCCGCCGCCGCGTGCTGCAGCGTCACCAAAACGACGCCCAGCCGCTCACGTCCGAGCAGCTCGAAGCCGAGGTCGACGAGACCCTCGACGCCCTTAAGCAGCGCGACAAGCTCGACAGCAGCCGCGAGGTCGCCCCGCTCGTGCCCGCCGAGGACGCCGTGCACGTCGACTCCACCGCCCACACCATCGACGAGGTCGTCTCGATAATCGAGAACCTCATCAACAAAAGGAGGTAGCCCATGCGCCTGTTTAAGCAGACGCCCGAGGACTATTACAACGCCCCCTACGCCGAGTTTCCAGCGCTCATCCGAGGCACCGTCGTCGTAGTCATGGCCATCCTTTGGGCCTTCTCCAAGCTCATGTGGCGCTGGAAGGTCGAGGACGCCGATCTTCTGTTTGAGCGCCAGGAAGGCCGCGGCAGCGTGGTCATCTGCAACCACACCTCGATGGCCGAGCTCTTGGCCGTGGAGACGGCGCTGTTCTTTGGGGGGCGCCGCGTGCGTCCCATCTTTAAATCGGAGTTCGCCAAGACCAAGATCGTGCGCTGGGCCTTTAGCCGCGTAGGCGGCATCCCCGTGGAGCGTGGTACTGCCGATATGAAGTGCCTGCGCGCCGCCCAGCATGCGCTGCAGCGCGGCGAGGACGTTCTGATCTTCCCCGAGGGCACGCGCATCCGCTCGCGCGAGATCAAGCCCGAGGTCCACGGCGGTTTTGCGCTCATCGCTCAGATGGGCAAGGCACCCGTGAACCCGCTCGCCATCTGCGGCTGGTCCGACATCACGCCCGCGGGCAAAAAGATCATGCGCCCTAAGAAGTGCTGGATCCGCGCCGGCAAGGCCGTCTCGCTTTCCGACGCACCGGCCGGGCTTAAGCGCACGGAGCGCCTGGAATGGTTTGAGTCCGAGGCCATGAGCCGCGTCTACGCCATGCGAGACGAGCTATGCGCCGAGCATCCGGGCAGGTTCTAGCCATGAGCGAGAACGTGACGAACACCGCCGCGAGTGCGTCCGACCAGGCAACCGCGCCCACCATCGAGATTGCCGCCCACGCCGGCACTTGCTACGGCGTACAGCGTGCGCTCGATATGGCGCTGGCCGCCGCGCCGCAGGCAGGGGAGTGCGCTCAGGTCCATACCTTGGGTCCGCTCATCCATAACCCCATCGTGGTGCGCGAGCTCGCTGAGGCAGGCGTTGGCTTGGCCGAAACCTTGGACGACGCAGTGTCGGGCACCGTGATCATCCGCGCCCACGGCGTGGTGCCGCAGGTGATCGATGCTGCCCGCAAGCGTAGCCTTAACGTCGTCGACGCCACCTGCCCTTACGTCAAGAAGGTCCACGTGGCCGCCGAGCGGCTGGTGCGCGAGGGCTATCGCGTACTCGTCGTGGGCGAGCCGGGCCATCCCGAGGTGGAGGGCATCCTGGGCCACGCTGGTAATAACGCGCAGGTCGTGAGTTGCGCTGCCGATGCGGACGCGCTGCCGCTCAAGGGCAAGGTAGGCCTCGTCGTGCAGACCACCCAGACCGCGAAGAACCTCGCCGAGGTCGTGGCCGTTATCACCCCGCGCGTGCAGGAGCTGCGTGTGATCAACACCATCTGCGCCGCCACGAGTGAGCGTCAACAGGCAGCAGCCGCACTTGCCAACCGCTGCGACTGCATGGTAGTCGTGGGCGGCAAGAACTCGGGCAACACCCGCCGCCTGGCGCAGATTTGCGCAGACGCCTGCGAGCGCACGTATCACATCGAGGAAACTTCCGAGCTCCAGGCCGCGTGGTTTACCGACGCTCACCACATCGGTATCACCGCCGGAGCCTCCACCCCGCAAGAACACATCGAACGCGCCGTCACGCGCATCAAGGAGCTTTGCTGCTAACCATGGACCAGACCGTACCCGCATACGCCGCCGAGGTGGCCGATTACGGGCGCAGCCGCGACCCCGAGCCGGGTGAGGGCGCGCTCGTAAAGAACGTGCGTCCCGAATCGCCCGCGTGGGATGTGGGTATCGAGCCGGGCATGCGCGTGCTCGCGGTCAACGGCGAGCAGCTTACCGACATGATCGTGTGGCTCTGGGAGGCAGACGACGACACGGTCGACCTCGAGGTTTTCGACCCGCGCGATGGCACCGTCACCCCCGTGGAGCTCGATCGCTTTCCCGGAGAGGATTGGGGTCTGGAGTTCGACGGCCCTATCTTCGATGGCATGCGCACCTGTGTAAACGCCTGCGTGTTCTGCTTTATGACGATGCTCCCCAAGGGCGGCCGCTCCACGCTCTATATTCGCGACGACGACTATCGCCTAAGCTTTTTGCAGGGCAACTTCGTCACGCTCACGAACCTCACCGACGAAGATATTCAAAACGTCATCCAACGCAACATGAGTCCCATGAACGTATCGGTCCATGCTGTGAGCCCCGATGTCCGCCGCCGCATGATGGGCCGCAACGCCCAGCGCGGAATGGACGTACTCGAGGCCATCATGGCCGCCGGCATCGAGATTCACGCGCAGATCGTGTTGTGCCCCGGCATGAACGATGGCGAGGAGCTGGAAAAGACCCTGCGCTTTTGCGAGGAGCACGAGCAAATCACAAGCCTGGGCATTGTGCCGCTCGGTTTTACCAAGCACCAAAACCGCTTTAGCTGGTCATACAGCGACAAACCCGAGCTAGCGCGCGAGACCATCGCCATGATCCGACCGTTCCAGGACCGCGCCTATGAGCGCTTTGGCCGCCACACCTTCCAGATGAGCGACGAGTTCTATCTGGACGCCGGCATCGATCCGCCCGAGGCGGACTTTTACGACGGCTATCCGCAGTACTACGACGGTATCGGCATGATCCGCTCATACCTAGACGAGACGGACGATGTGCTTGCCGCCGATGCCGAGCGACTGGCCCTCGTCCGCGAGGCCATCGCCGCTCGCAGCCAGCACCTGCTGTGCCTCTCGGGCGCCAGCGCACGCGACACCGTGGCACGTTTCGTGGAATCGCCGCAGGGGCTCGCCGGCACCGTCACGGCCATCAAGAATCGCTACTTTGGCGGCAACGTGGACGTGACCGGCCTCATCGTCGCCTGCGACATTCTGGAACAGCTGCCGCAGGACCTCTCGGGGGTTATGCTCTTTGTGCCTAAGCTCATGTTCAACGCTGACGGCATGACGCTTGACGAGTATCATCGTGAAGATTTACTCGCAAGCCTTACCAGTCGCGGCGCCGAGGTTCATGTGGTGTCGACCATGCCGCATGAGCTGCTCGATACCCTGGAGCACATCCTTGGCATTGTGCCTGCCGACTCTAACACTTCCACTGACCCTACCCATTAAAGGAGTGCAGATGAAACCTATCGTCGCCGTCGTCGGACGCCCCAACGTGGGCAAGTCCACGCTCGTTAACCGCCTGGCCCAGACCTCGGACGCCATCGTCCATGAGTCCCGCGGCGTCACGCGCGACCGCTCGTACCACACGGCCGATTGGAACGGCCGCGAGTTCACCATCGTCGACACGGGCGGCATCGAACCGCTCAAGAGCGATGACGTCTTCGCCACGTCCATTCGCGACCAGGCCCTCGCCGCCGCCGAGGAAGCCGCCGTCATCCTGTTTGTGGTCGACGGCCGCACCGGCGTCACCGAGGAGGACGAGTCGGTCGCCCGCATGCTCAAGCGCTGCGACAAGCCGGTCTTTCTGCTGGTGAACAAGCTCGACAACCCCGATCGCGAGAACGACAGCATCTGGGAGTTCTATTCGCTCGGCATCGGTGAGCCCACGCCGCTCTCGGCCCTGCACGGCCATGGCACGGGCGACCTGCTCGACGACATCGTGGCCCTGCTTCCCGAGGAAGAGGACGAGGTCGCCGATGAGTTCCCCGACGCGCTGAACGTCGCCATCATCGGCCGCCCCAACGCCGGTAAGTCTTCGCTGTTCAACCGCATCCTGGGCGCCGACCGCTCCATCGTGTCCAACATTGCCGGCACCACGCGCGACGCCATCGACACGGTCGTCGAGCGCAACGGCAAGCACTACCGCATGGTCGACACCGCGGGCATTCGCAAGAAGAGCACCGTGTACGAGAACATCGAGTACTACTCCATGGTTCGCGGCCTGCGCGCCATCGACCGCGCCGACGTGGCGCTGCTCGTCGTCGACGCCTCCGTGGGCGTTACCGAGCAGGACCAGAAGGTCATGGGCTTGGCCATCGAGCGCGGATGCGCCATCGTTGTGCTGCTCAACAAGTGGGATCTGCTCGACGACGACCGTAAGCGCGAGGCCTGCATGGAGACCATCGACCGCCGTCTGGGCGTCATGGCTCCCTGGGCCCAGTACCTGCGCATCTCTGCCCTGACCGGCCGCAGCGTCGAGAAGATCTGGGCGATGGTCGACGCCGCCGAGAAGACGCGCTCGCAAAAGATCAGCACCTCGCGCCTCAACACGTTCCTCACCGACCTGCGCGAGTTCGGTCATACCGTGGTGGACGGCAAGCGCCGCCTGCGCATGCACTACGTGACCCAGACGGGCGTCAACCCGCCGACGTTCACGTTCTTCGTCAACCACAGCGATCTGGTCAACGACACCTATCAGCGCTACGTCGAGAACCGTATGCGCTCGACCTTCGACTTTGCCGGCACGCCCATTCGACTCTTCTTTAGGAAGAAGGAGCAAAAGGATGCATAATCCGATTCTGCTGACCGCCATCTGCGCCGTGGTCTCGTTCTTTATCGGGGCGATTCCGTTTGGCCTGATCCTGGGCCGCGTGTTCAACCACACCGACATTCGCAAGGCGGGCTCCGGCAACATCGGCACCACCAACGCCCTGCGTGTGGCCGGCCCCAAGGTGGCCGCGCTCACGCTGCTGCTCGACTGCCTTAAGGGCGCCATCTGCGTCCTTATCGCGCGTCCGCTCATTGCCGACTTGGGCTATGGCTTCCCCGTGAGCATTATGGCCCCCGGCGCCGCCGGCGACTGGATGCTCGGCGTCATCTGCCTGGCAGCCGTGTGGGGCCACATCTTCTCGCCCTACCTCAACTTCCATGGCGGCAAGGGCATCGCAGTTGGTCTGGGCGTCATCCTCGCCTGGTACTGGCCCATCGGACTTTCGCTGCTGGGCATGTTTATCGTGGCCGTCGCCATCACCAAGTTTGTGTCGGTGGGCTCGCTTGCCGCGGCCATCGGTCTTCCCATCGCTGCCTGCGCGGTCTTTCCGTACAGCAGCCTCGGACTTAAGTTTTGCATGGCGCTGATCGGCATTACTGTGGTGTGGGCCCATCGTGCGAACATCAAAAAGCTCATGACGGGTAAGGAGTCCAAGCTCTCGTTTACCAAGCGCGTCACCGAGCCCGACGATAAGTAGGAGAGAGTCATGAATGTTGCGCTGATTGGCTCCGGCTCCTGGGGAACCGCCGTCGCCGGCCTTGCCGCCGCGCGAGCCGAGCGCGTGACCATGTGGGCCCATAGTGAGCAGACGGCCGCCGGCATTAACGGCGAGCACCGCAATCCCCGGTATCTGGTGGACTACGAGCTGCCTGACAACGTCGTCGCCACGGCCGAGCTCGCCCAGGCGCTCGACGGCGCCGAAGCCATCATCTTTGCCGTGCCTTCGACGCACCTGCGCGACGTCTGCCACCAGGCGGCGCCGTTCATCGCGGACGAGACGCCGGTTCTGTGCCTCACCAAGGGCATCGAGCCCGAGTCCGGCCTGCTCATGAGCGAGGTCATCGCCAGCGAAATCGGCAACGAGGCGCGCGTGGCGGCGCTCTCGGGCCCCAACCATGCCGAGGAGATCTGCCGCGGCGGGCTTTCTGCCGCCGTCATCGCCAGTAAAGACCAGCAGGTGGGGGAGACCTTTAAGGAGCTGCTGCTTTCCACGGCCTTCCGCATCTATCTGTCGCAGGACATGACGGGCGTCGAGGTCTGCGGCGCCATGAAAAACGTCATCGCTATCGTATGCGGCATCTCCGCCGGTACCGGCGCGGGTGACAACACGCTTGCCCTTATCATGACGCGCGGCCTGGCCGAGATCAGCCGACTGGTGCACGCCCGCGGCGGGCAGGCCATAACGTGCATGGGACTCGCCGGCATGGGCGACCTCATCGCCACCTGCACCTCGGAGCATTCGCGCAACCGCACCTTTGGCTACGAGTTTGCCCACGGCGTGTCGCTCGACGAGTACCAGGCGCGCACGCATATGGTGGTCGAGGGCGCCGTCGCGGCCCGCAGCGTCAGCGAGCTCGCCCGTTCACTGGGCGTAGACATTCCGCTCACCTTTGCCGTGGAGCAAACGCTCTACAACGGTGTTACTTTGGATAGGGCGCTGGAAATTCTCACCGACCGCGTCCCATCACAAGAGTTCTACGGACTTACCGATTAGCGCAGAAAGGCTACTACCATGGGTTCCATTAAAATCGCTCCGTCCGTCCTTTCGGCCGATATGGCCAACCTCAAGGGCGAGCTCGACAAGATCGCCGGTGCCGACTACGTGCACTTCGACGTGATGGACGGTCACTTTACCGGCAACCTCACCTTTGGCGTTGACATCCTCAAGGCCGTCAAGCGCTCCACCGACGTGCCGGTCGACGCGCACCTGATGGTATCGAACCCCGACGAGACGGTCGATTGGTACGCCGACGCCGGTGCCGACATGATCACCGTGCACTATGAGGCCTCCACGCACCTGCACCGCACGCTCACGCATCTTCAGCAGCGCGGCGTCAAGGCCGGTGTGGTGCTCAACCCCGCCACCCCCGTGTGCGTACTCGAGAGCATCATCGACGTCGTCGATATGGTGCTGCTCATGAGCGTTAACCCCGGCTTTGGCGGCCAGAGCTTTATTCCCGGTACCATTGCCAAACTGCACGAGCTTACGGCCATGTGCGAGCGCCACGGCGTGTCACCCCTCATCGAGGTCGACGGCGGCATCTCTTCCAAGAACATTGTCGAGGTCGTCAAGGCCGGCGCAAACGTCCTCGTGGCCGGCTCCGCCGTATTTAAGTCCGAAGATCCCGCTGCCGAGGTTGCGCTGCTGCAGAAGCTGGGCAACGAGGCCGCACAGGAGGCATAAACCCTTATGACCGCAGGTCAAAACCGTATACCCTTGAATCTTGACTATGCCGCCTCGACGCCCATGCGCGCCGAGGCGCTCCTTGCGCAGCGCGAGTACGACGACAGCGAGCTTGCCGGCGTCAACCCCAACTCGCTTCATTCGCTCGGCCGCAAGGCTGCCGCGCGTCTGGAGGTTGCACGTCGCGAGATCGCCCATAGCTTTGGCGCACGCGTCCGCCCGTCCGAGATCATCTTGACCAACGGCGGCACCGAGGCAAACCAGCTAGCGCTCCTCGGACTTGCCGAGGGCGCTCGTCAGCGCGATCGCAAGCGCGGTCGTGTAATCGTTTCGGCCATCGAGCACGATTCGATTCTGGACAACCTGCCGCTGCTGCGTGCCGCCGGCTTTACCGTCGACCTGGTACAGCCCTGCCGCGCGGGCTACGTTGAGCCTGCCACGCTTGTCGAGCTACTCAGCGACGACGTGGCGCTCGTGAGCATTATGGTCGCCAACAACGAGACCGGCGTGGTGCAGCCCATCCGCGAGCTTGCCGCAGCTGCGCACACCGCAGGTGCCCTGTTCCACACCGATGCCATCCAGGGCTACTTGCATATTCCGCTCGATGTCACCGAGCTGGGCGTCGACGCCATGTCCGTCGCAGCCCACAAGATTGGCGGTCCCGTGGCATCTGGCGCACTCTACCTTAAGAGCTGCACGCCGCTGCGCCCGCGCATCTTTGGGGGCGGACAGGAGGCCGGTCGTCGTGCCGGCACGCAAGACCTGCGAACGCAGCTCGCCTTTGCCGCTGCCGCCTCGTCTCTGACGCCCCATGTGGCTCAGGAGCGCGCGAAGCTGCAAACCCTTTCCGACAAGCTCTACGCCACGCTTACGGCCCACCCGCGCATTCACGCCACCATGGGTGACTACGCGCAAGCCGATCGTCTGCCCGGCATGGTATCGATCTACATTGACGGCATGGACTCCGAGGAACTCATCATCAAGCTCGACGCCGCCGGCTTTGAGGTGTCGGCAGGCTCGGCATGCTCGAGTGGCAGCATGGACCCGAGCCACGTACTCAGCGCGATGGGCATCGGCCGCGAACAGGCGCTGGGTGCCTTGCGCATCTCCTTCGATGATCGCGTGAATCCAGGCGATCTGGACGACTTTGCCCAGACGCTGCTCTCGATCGCAGGTGCCGCATGATCGTCGCCGAGCTCGAGCGCGCCATACTGGCACGCTATCCCAAGGCGGACGCCGAGGGCTGGGATCACGTAGGACTCTCCGTTGGCGATCCGGCCGCGGAGATCACCGGCGTTGCCTGCGCACTCGATGCGACCGAGGCTAATGTTCGCCGCGCCCAAGAAGCAAGCGCCAACGTGCTGCTGACGCATCATCCCATATACATCAAGGCACCCGAGGCCTTTTGTCCGGCGGATGCCACACGACCCCAGTGCAGTGCGGCCCTCTACGAGGCTGCCCGCTGCGGGGTGAGCATTATCTCGCTCCACACCAACCTGGACCGCTCGCACGAGGCACGTATCTGCCTAAGTAGGCTTTTGGACGCCGCGCCCGCAAGCTCGTTGGAGCACGTGGACGACCCCGAGGCCTGCGGACTGGGCGTACTCGCGACCCTCCACGACCCCTGCAGCCTGCGCGACCTTGCCACTCGCGCCGCCACGGCGTTTGGCAGCGACCCACGTGTGTGGGGCGAGGCCGATCATCCGTGCCGCACCGTCGCCATTCTGGGCGGCTCCCTCGGCGACTTTGGCGAGCTTGCCATCGCCGCCGGTGCGGATGTCATCGTGACCGGAGAGGCGGGCTACCACGTAGCGCAAGACCTTGCCTTGCGCGGGCTACCGGTGATCTTGCTCGGTCACGATCGCTCCGAGGAGCCGTTCGTGGATATCTTGATGAACTCTGCGGTTGACGCCGGGGTCGACCCCCGTCATGCGATTAAAATACTGAACCCTTGCCAATGGTGGACTGTGACAAAAGGAGAGAACTTATGAGCGCCGGCGCTACGCTACTCAAGCTGCAACAGATCGATTTGGAGCTCGCACGCAACAAGAGCGAACTTGCCAATATGCCGGAGCTCAAGGAGCTCGCCTCAAAGCGCAAAACCTATGTAAAGCTTAAGTCCGAGATGACCAAGCTCTATGCTCAGCGCAAGGACCTGGACATTGAGCTGGACGATCTCAACACCACCGAGATCCAGACCAACAACGCCATCGAGGCAGCCAAGAAGCGCCACGTCGACGGCTCTGACTACCGCGAGGTCCAGGATCTAGAAAACGAGCTCGCCACTCTGGCAAAGCGCCTGGATAAGATTGAACACACCCGCAAGGTCGTCGTCGTCGCCCATAAGGAAGCGCTTGACCGCGAGGCTCGCGCGCAGGCCATCATTGCCAAGTTCGAGGAGGGCGTAAAGGCCGATACCAAGGCCGCCCGTGCCAAGGCTGCCGATCTGCAGGCTCAGATCGATGCCGCCACCAAGGAGCGCACCGCGCTTGCCGCCACGCTGCCGACCGACGTACTCACCGATTACGAGCGCCTGCTCAAGCAGTTCCGCGGCCTG
Source organism: Collinsella sp. (assembly GCA_048298285.1). GTDB lineage: Bacteria > Actinomycetota > Coriobacteriia > Coriobacteriales > Coriobacteriaceae > Collinsella. The sequence goes on along the minus strand of DBFCNY010000295.1, from coordinate 394 downwards.
GCCGTCGAGACCATCAAAGGCAACATCCCCACGGTCTGCCACACCGCGCTGCAGGCGTCGTCTATGAGCGACCTCAACCACGACGGTAGTGAGATTACGCACTGCCCGTACTGCCACCGCCTGCTCGTGCTCCCCAGCAAGGAAGCTTAAACGATGGCGGCACCCAACAATTCAATGCAACTTGAGGGAAAAACGATCCTGCTGGGCATTACCGGCGGGATCGCCGCCTATAAGTCGTGCAATATCGTGCGCCTGCTGCAAAAGCGCGGCGCCCGCGTCAAGGTCGTCATGAGCGAGCATGCCACCGAGTTTGTGGGGCCGCTCACCTTCCGCGCGCTTACGGGCGAGCCAGTCGCTGTGGGCCTGTTCGACAACCCCTCCGACCCCATCCACC
>DBFCNY010000294.1:0-11139 GCA_048298285.1 Collinsella sp. | reverse complement strand
GGAGGCATCTTTCGCCACCGCAACACCGCTTGGCGCGAGCTGCACGCCGTGGGGCGCAAACGGTCCGCACCCCCGCAAGCGGCGCGTGCCCGATGTGGCAAAATCGAACTACTTAAGGGGGCCGAATGCTCAAGATTATTGCCTGCGACGATGATGTCGCTTTTCTAGATAGACTGCACCGGATGATCGACCGTTGGTCGACCGAGACGGGCACGGCGGTCGATGTTGCGCTCGTCACGCGCGGCGAGGACCTGCTGGCCCGCCATGCCGCATCGCGCGCCGACATCATCTTGCTCGATATGATCATGCCGCTCGTCAACGGCATGGACACCGCACGCGAACTGCGCCAGGCCGACACCGCCGTGCGCCTGGTGTTCCTCACCTCGTCGCCCGAGTTCGCGCTGGAATCCTACGAGGTCCGCGCCTTCGACTATCTGCTCAAGCCCGTGACTTACGAACGCCTGGCGCGATTACTCGACGAGCTTTCGAGCATGCGCCCGGCGGCAACCGACGAGCTCGTGATCAAAACTTCCTTTGGCTACCACGCCTTGCGCCTGTCCGACATCGAATATGCCGAGGCGCGCAACAAGCACGTGGTCTTCCGCCTGAGCGACGGACGCGATATCGAGGCACTCGAGTCGTTCCGCAGCGTCGAGGACCGCTTGGAGCAAAACGCGGTCTTCTTTAAATGCCACCGCAGCTACCAGGTCAACCTGCGCAATATCGATCACTTTGACCGCACGGACATCGTCATGCGCTCGGGCGCGTGCATCCCGCTTTCGCGCAGCTGCAAGCAGGGATTCCAAGACGCCTACTTTGCGGTGCGCTTTGAGGGCGGGAGGCGCTGATGGTCTCCTCGGTCGAAATGATCCTTTGGGCAATCCACCACGCCACGACGCTGCTCTTTGGCGTCTTTGCCTCGGCGGCGCTGTGCGGTGTCGAGATCAACCGGCGTCATGCGCTTGAACTGGTGCTGGTCGGCGTCGTGACCGGCGCTGCCTTTTCGATCGCCAATGCCGTCGGCGGCGAGCTTTTCACCCGCCAGGTATATCCGCTCGTCGTGCATCTGCCGCTCGTCATCTATTTGTGCGCGCGCTACCGCCTGAGCCCGCTGCTTGCCGTGCTCGGCATTACGAGTGCCTATCTGAGCTGCCAGTTCAGCAATTGGATGGGCATCGCCGCATTTGCCGCAACCGATTCTCAGATCGCGTACTATCTGGCGCGCATCGCGACCACACTCGCCGTCTTTGCCGTCCTGTTGCATTGGGCCGGCGACATCGGTCCGCGCTTGGCGATTAAAAGCACCACCGAGCTGAGCATCCTTTTAATCCTACCGCTCGTCTACTACATCTTTGACTATGCCACCAACGTCTATACCACGCTGTTCCACTCGGGCTCGGTGGTGACGGTTGAGTTTTTGGCATTTGCGCTCTGTGCCTTCTATCTTATGTTTCTTGCCGTTTACCTACGCGAATACGAAGAAAAAGAAGCTGCCGAGCGTGAACGCTGGATGCTCGAGACACGCGACAGCGCCGCCATCAAAGAGCTCGAGGCCTGGCGTCAATCTGGGCGCGAGCTGTCGATTCTTCGCCACGATATGCGCCACTTCCTACGCGGCCTGGCCGCTTTAATTGAGGAGGGCCACACCGACGAGGCGCTCAAACGCATCGACGAACTCTGCGAAGCCGGCGACCGCACCGCCGTACGCCGCTTCTGCGCCAACGAGACCGTAAACATCGCGCTTTCGTCGTTTGGCTCGGATATCAGCAAGCGCGGCATTTCCGCCGACTTGCGCGCCGCCGTGCCCCAGAGCGTGCATGTGGCCGATGTCGACCTGTTCAGCGTGCTTTCGAATGCCCTGGAAAACGCCATTGCCGCGGCGAGCACCGCCCCCGAGGGCAAGCGCTTTGTCGATCTTGATCTGCGGTTTGAGGACGGGCAGCTGCTGCTTTCGGTTTCCAACACATTTGGACGGGCGCCGCACATGGTCGACGGCATGCCCGTGGCTCAGCACGCCGGTCACGGCTTTGGCACCAAGAGCATTAAGCTCGCCGTGGAGCGCATGAACGGCAACTGCCAGTTCCGCATTAACGGCGATCGGTTTGAGCTGCGCGTTGTGATGTAAGGGCGCGGACGCGACGGATTTGCGTTCCGCGGGTGCGGCTCGCCCGCTCGGGGTCTTTTGTCGATGCGGGCTCGCTACAGCGGCGCGGCTGCCGGGGTCAGCTGCTTGATGTATGCCCACATGCGCTGCTTGGCGGCTTTGTCAGTGAGCGCCGCCTCAAAACCGTCGAGCGCGAGCACGCGGCGGCCCTGCACATGGGCGACCAAACCGGGCTTGAGCATGGCGGTGTCGAAGTCGTCGATTGCCACAAGCATGTCGGCATAGGTCTCGCGCATGGTATCGGCCGCGCGATCGTCCAGCAGCAGGACCGCCTCGGGGTCCAAGGCCTCGAGCGCCTCGCGGAACAGCTCACACGGCAGAGTCTCGCCCACCGCGACCGCTCCGTCACCCACGCCGGCGACGCTTGCCAGCACGCAAAAATCCTCGGGCGCGTAGCCGATGGCCCCAAGCGCCTTGCGCAACGCCGCGCCATCCGGGCCGGCGGCAAGCTCGCCACCCGAACGCTCGGCCTCGTCCAAATCGCCTTTGACCAGCACGATCGGCGAGCACGCGTTGCCCGCGATACGCACGCCACGGACCGCAAGCGATGTGAGCTCCTGCTCGGCCGCCTGGGCGATGGCTTCTTTTTTCTGGCTTTGTGACATAGGTATGCGCTCTCCAATCGTTTGCGTGCCCACCATTATATAAAAGAGCTGCCCGCGAGTGGTTGCTTTGCGGGCGGCTGGGTATAAGCACGGTCGTACTGAGTTTTACGCGGCCGAGCCGCGTCGCATTATGGAGGTCACCATGGCTGACATTAATCAGATTACCCCCGAGAACTTCGATTCCATCGTTAACGACAGCCTGCCCGTGCTGGTCGATTTTTGGGCACCGTGGTGCGGGCCCTGTCGATCCCTCTCGCCCATCGTTGACGAGGTTGCCGATGAGCTGGCGGGCAAGCTAGCCGTTGCCAAGTGCAACGTCGACGACAACCAGGACCTGGCCATGAAGTATGGCGTCATGAGCATCCCCACGCTGATTGTGTTTAAGAACGGCGAGGAGATTGACCGCTCGGTTGGCGCTCTGCCCAAGGCGAGGCTGCAGGCGCTGCTGGAAAAGCATCTGTAATACGCTTGTTACATGTTGCCGTCTGCCTGCCGTCCATGAGCGCTTTTACGCCGCTCGCCGGACTTCTGAATGCACCGAGTGCAACCACGGATAGTATGGTAGTCACAAACAGCCCCCAGTGAACGGGTGCGGGTCGCACAGACTCGTACCCGTTTTCTTATGCAGCTGCGCACAGAGCGGGCGTAGTAAAATCTGAACCACTGAACTACCCCATAGAAAAGGAGATTTTCCATGCATGATGTTGGAATGAACATGAGCCAGCTTGCCATGAGCGTCAAACAGGTCGACGACACCATCGAGCTCGCTCATGAGTGGAGCCATCAGCTGCTGCATGCGACCGAGAATTTTGACATGGAACGCATCGGCGCCAAGCTCGAGGCAGCCATGGCCGCGCTGCACGAGGCCCATGCCGCACTCGAGGGCTACGAAGAGGCCATCGAGGCCGACCACAACTCCGTCGGATCCGTGAAGCTGGTGTAAAGTGGCCGAACACGAGCATGGCAGCGGGTACGAGCACGAGCATCCGCACGGGGCGGACGGTGATGCGGGCTGCCACTGTAGTGGCTCCGGCTCCGAGCTGGTCCGCTTTTCGGTTACCGCACCGGACGACCTGCTGCGCCGTTTTGACGAACAGATCGCGCGCCGCGGCGACGTGGCCAACCGCTCCGAGGCCGTGCGCGACCTGATTCGCGCCTCGATCGCCAAAGAGCAGATGCGCACGCCCGATGAGCATGTTATCGGGTCGCTCACCATGATCTACGACCACCATACCGGCGACCTGACGCGCCGTCTGGACGAAGTGCAGCACGACTACACCGACGAGATCGTATCGACCATGCACGTACATCTGGATCACCACAACTGCTTGGAGATCCTGGCGCTCAAGGGTCGCGGCGAGCGCATCTACGAACTGTCCGACCGCCTGCTGGGCCTGCGCGGCGTTAAGCACGGCGAGCTCACGTGCGCCGCCACCAAGCAGAGCCTGGGGCTGTAGCGGGATTTCCCGCAGCGCACCTGCCAAATAGGGACAGGTTTGTTTTGGCAGGTTTAGAAGTTTTACCTACCAAAATAAACCTGTCCCTATTTGGTCGGTTTTGATGAGGGGGGTCGCATGCGGCATGTGCATATTCATGTGACGGGCATTGTGCAGGGCGTTGGCATGCGACCGTTTGTGTATCGCGAGGCCATGGCGCACGGCATTTGCGGCTGGGTGCTTAACGCGGGCGATGGCGTGCATATCGAGGCGCACGCTCCTGGCGAAGCACTCGACGAATTTGTCGACGCGCTTTCCGAGCATGCGCCTGCGGCGTCTCGCGTGGAGCATGTCGAGGTTATGGACCTAGCACCCGGCGACTGGAACGCCGCCAACGAGCAGGGTTTTCGCATTGTGGCGTCGCAGGATCAAACCGCCCACACGACGCTCATCTCGCCCGACATCGCTACGTGCGATGACTGCCTGCGCGAGCTATTCGACCCCGCCGACCGACGCTTTCACTACCCCTTTATCAACTGCACCAACTGTGGACCGCGCTTTACCATCATCCGCTCGCTGCCCTATGACCGAGCGGCTACCTCGATGGATCGCTTTCCCATGTGCCCCACCTGCGCCGCAGAGTATGCCGACCCGCTCGATCGGCGGTTTCACGCGCAGCCCGATGCCTGCTTTGATTGCGGACCGCATATTACGTGGCGCGAGTCCGATCGCGGCGTGGAGCCGACGGCGGTCGACGCGACACCAGCCGTCGGCTCCACGCGCGAGGCCAGCGATGCCATCATCGAACGCTGCGTCGAGCTGCTGGCAGGCGGCGGCATCGTCGCCGTCAAGGGTCTCGGTGGGTTCCACCTAGCCTGCGACGCCGCCAACGAACAGGCAGTGTGCGAGTTGCGCCGTCGCAAGCGTCGCAGCAACAAGCCGCTTGCCGTTATGGTGCGCAGTCTTGCCGACGCCGAGTGCCTATGTCACGTCGATGGCGTTGAGCGCAACCTGCTGGCCGGCAGTGTTCGTCCCATTGTGCTGCTGCGTCGCCGCGCAGCCGGCAACGACGTCCACAGCTCCCCCAACGCCCTCGAACTCGCGCCATCCGTCGCGCACGACTTGCCCGAGCTCGGCGTCATGCTCCCCTACACCCCGCTTCAACATTTGCTGCTCGCCGCGGCTGCAGCGCACGGCATGCACGCACTTGTCATGACCAGCGGAAACCTGAGCGAAGAGCCCATCGAGACCGACGATGCCCTTGCATGGGAGCACCTTGCTGCCGCCGGCATCGCCGATGCGCTGCTCGGTAACGACCGCGCGATTCTGTCGCGCTACGACGACTCCGTGGTACGCGTGGTCGACGGTGACGTCATGCCCGTGCGTCGCGCACGCGGATATGCGCCGCAGCCGCTGTCGTTGCCGGCGCTCGACGGCACCACACCCTGCGTGCTCGCCTGCGGTCCGCAGCAAAAAGCCACGGTCGCGCTCACGCGCGAGGACGCCGACGGCCATGCGGTCTGTTTTGTGTCGCAGCATATCGGCGATGTCGAAAACGGCGCGACCTTCGATGCTTGGAGCGCCGCGCGCTCGCGTCTGGAAAATCTCTTTGACCTGGCGCCTGCCGCCTTGGCATGCGACATGCATCCCAGCTATCTGTCGAGCCAATGGGCGCGCGAACAGGCACGGGAGCACAATCTGCCGCTTATCGAAGTCCAGCACCATCATGCGCACATCGCGAGCGTAATGGCAGAGGCGATTGCCGCAGGCCGGCTTGCGCCCGATGCACGCGTCCTCGGCATCGCCTTCGACGGCACGGGTGCCGGCACCGATGGCACCATATGGGGCGGTGAGTTTCTTGTCGCCCATCTCGCCGATTTTGAGCGCGTCGCGCATCTGCGCACCTGGGCGCTTCCCGGTGGCGCCGCATCCGTACACGATGCCCGCCGCAACGCCTTTGCCCTGCTCAGCGAGCTCGACCTGCTCGAGCACCCGGGAGCCGTGGGGCTCTTGAACAGCCTTGACGAGCAAACGCGCAGCATAACGGCAACGATGATCGAGCGCGGCATCAACAGTCCGCGCACCAGCAGTATGGGTCGCCTGTTTGATGCCGCAGCCGCGATTTTGGGCATTTGCGGCCAGGCAACCTACGAGGGCGAACCCGCCATCGAGCTCGAAGCCGCCGCTTGGCGTGCACTGGACGGCAAAATCGCCCGTTTTCCCGACGACAACGCCGGCTATTCCGCATCTGGCCCATCGTGGTTGGACGGCCCTTATGTTCTGGACCAGAAAGCACTCTTTGAGGCACTTTTGGAGGGAATTGAAGCCGGAGCGCCCGCCGACAGGCTCGCACTCGACTTCCATGTCGCCGTCGCGCGCTCCTCGTCGCGCATCGCCACCGAAATCTGCGCGCGAGAGGGCATTGGCACCGTCGCGCTCTCGGGCGGCGTGTTCATGAACCGACTTCTGCTCCAGCTCCTCACCCGCGAGCTCAAATACGCGGGCCTTGCTGTCTTGGTCCCCCACACCGCACCCGTCAATGACGGCTGCATCGCCTACGGTCAGGCGGCGGTCGCAAGCGCTCGTCTTGCGCAGATTGCATCGCAGTAGCTCGCCCTCACACGCCGCTGTGCCCAGCCGTCTCACAGGCGTAACGCGTTTGCCCGCAAACCCCGCGAGCGCTACCATCAACTGATGGATTATTGAGCGCCTATCCAGCGCAAAGCGTCTAAAAGGGGAACAATATGTGCCTTGCCGTTCCCGGTAAAGTAGTCAAACGCGACGACGACCTCAAGGCCACCGTCGACATGATGGGCATCGAGCGCCCCGTGTCGCTACGACTCGTGCCGACGGCGCGGGTTGGCGACTATATTCTCGTACACGCCGGCTTTGGCATCCAGATCGTCGACGAGCAGGAAGCGCAGGAGACGCTCGACCTGGTCAACACCATGACCGAACTGGCCGAAGAAGACCAACTGGCCAGCAACCCGGCCGAGGCATACTAGTGGCGGCCGGACAGCCGGCTCGCTCCGGTATCGACTTTTCGGCATTTCGCGATTCCAAGCTGGCCCGCGAGCTCATCGAACGCATCCATGAACTCGTCGGCGACCGCACCATCAACCTTATGGAAGTCTGCGGCACGCACACCGTGAGCATCGGCCGCTATGGCTTTCGCTCCATTATGCCAGCCGGGCTCAAGCTGCTGAGTGGCCCGGGCTGCCCCGTCTGCGTTACCGCCAACCGCGACATCGACCACGCAATCGCGCTCGCCAACATAGACGGCGCCATCATCACCACCTTTGGCGACATGATGCGCGTGCCCGGATCGTCCACCTCGCTCGCTGCGCAAAAGGCGGCAGGGAGCGACATCCGCATCGTCTATTCCCCGCTCGACGCGCTCGACATTGCCGAGCAAAACCCCAATCGTCCGGTCATTTTTATGGGCGTGGGCTTTGAGACCACGACGCCCACCATCGCCGCCGCCATCCTGGAGGCCGAGGCGCGCGGGCTTTTGAACTTCTCGGTCTATTGCGCCCACAAGACCACGCCGCCAGCGTTGCGCGCCATCGCCAACGACCCCGAGACCGCCATCGACGGCTTTATCCTGCCGGGCCACGTCGCCACCATCACGGGCTTGGCACCCTTTGGCTTTTTGGTCAACGAATTCGATACCCCGGGCGTGGTCACGGGATTTGAACCGGTCGATATCCTGCAAGGCATCTGCATGCTGGTCCAGATGGTTGTCGAGGGCGGGCCCGCGATTGGCAACGCCTACCGCCGTGGCGTCAACGCAGACGGCAACCCCGTGGCGCGCCAGCTGGTCGAGCAGGTGTTTAAGCCGTGCGACACCACGTGGCGCGGACTGGGGCCGATTGCCAACTCGGGCCTTTCCATCCGCCCCGAGTTCTCGCGCTTTGATGCCCGCACCCGCTTTGACGTGCCCGTCGAGGAGACGGTCGAGCCGCGTGGGTGCCGCTGCGGCGACGTGCTGCGCGGTGCCATCACGCCGAGTGACTGTCCGTTGTTTGGCCACGCATGTACGCCCGAACACCCCGTCGGCCCCTGCATGGTGAGCTCCGAAGGCAGCTGCGCGGCGTACTTTAGATACCGTAACTAGCCCGGACGCACCCGCACACTGGCACCACCCACGATTGGAGTTTTCGATATGTCCCATAGCGTCACCGATAGCACTGTCCTGCTGGGCCACGGCTCGGGCGGACAGATGATGAAACGTATCATCGACGAGGTCTTTCTGGATGCCTTTGGGTCGCCCGAGCTGCTCGAGGGCAACGATGCCGGCGTCGCCGCGCTACCCGCGAGCGGGCGCATCGCCATGTCGACCGACAGCTTTGTCGTCTCGCCCCAGTTCTTCCCCGGCGGCAACATCGGTCGCCTTGCCGTGTGCGGAACCGTCAACGACGTCGCGACCTCGGGCGCCAACGTGCGCTACCTATCGTGCGGCTTTATCCTCGAAGAGGGCTATCCCATGGACAAGCTGAGCCAGATTGTGCAAACCATGGCCGAGACCGCGCGCGAGGCCGGCGTGCGCATCATCACGGGCGACACCAAGGTGGTCGAGCGCGGCGGGGCCGACGGCGTCTATATCAATACCGCCGGCGTGGGCGAGGTTCCCACGGGCATGGCGCTCAGCGGCGCCAACTGCCAGCCCGGCGACGTCATCCTGGTGTCGGGCACACTGGGCGACCACGGCATCGCCATCATGAGCCAGCGCGAGGGCTTGGCGTTTTCGAGCACGATTGAAAGCGACGCCGCGCCGCTCAACCACCTGATTGCCGACGTTTTGGCCGCAGCGCCCGACACGCGTTGCTTTCGCGACCCCACGCGCGGTGGTCTGGCGTCCACACTCAACGAGTTTGCCCAGGCCAGCGGTGTTGCCATGGAGGTCGACGAGGATGCCGCGCCCGTGCGTCCCGACGTGCAGGCCGCCTGCGAGATGCTCGGCTACGATGTGCTGCAGGTGGCAAACGAGGGCAAGATGGTTGCCGTCGTGCCGGCCGAGCAAGCCGATGCCGCGCTGAGCGCCATGCGCGCCGCCCGCTACGGCGAGAATGCCGCCATCATCGGTCGCGTGCTGCCGCTTGAGTCAGGCGCCCGTCCCGCCGTGCGCGTGCGCACCGGCTGGGGCTCGACTCGTATCCTCGACATGCTCGTGGGAGAGCAGCTGCCGAGAATTTGCTAGGGCGGAACCGCACGGTCGGCGCGATGCGGCTTGATATCCCTGGAGATGTTCAGATTCCAAGCGCGCCCAACGCGGAAGCCCAGTATTATGGGGTGCGTTTTGAAACCCAATGACGGGAGCACCCATGGCAGCAGCTTTTTACCATGTGATTTTTGATTTAGACGGCACCCTTCTCAACACGATTGAGGACCTGGCGGCCGCCGGCAACCACACCTGCGAGATGCACGGCTGGCCCACGTTTGCCGTGGACGAGTACCGCTACAAAGTGGGAAACGGCATGCTTAAGCTGGTCGAGCGCTTTATGCCCGCCGAGTATGCAGGCGACAGCCGTATGTTTGAGCAGACGCTTGCCGAGTTTAGGGCTTACTACGGCGAGCACAAGGAGGACCACACCGCTCCCTACGCCGGCACGATTGAGATGCTCGACCGTCTGCGCGCTGCGGGCGTTCAGCTTGCCGTGCTCACCAACAAGGATCATATTTCGGCAGCCCCGCTTATCGAGAAGTATTTTGGTTCCGAGCGCTTTGCACTGGTACAGGGCCGTGTCGATGCGTTTCCGCCCAAGCCCGAGGCACCCGTCACGCTGCATGTGATGAAGGAGCTGGGCGCCGATCCGGCAACCACGCTCTATGTGGGCGATTCCAATGTCGATGTTCTGACCGGCCACAACGCCGGCCTTAAGAGCGCAGGCGTCAGCTGGGGCTTCCGCGGCCGCGCAGAGCTGGAGGCCGCCGGCGCCGACTACGTGGTGGACACCCAGGACGAACTCGCCGAGCTGATCTTGGGCGAGTAACCGCTCATCCCTCCCACGGGTAGCTAATGTGGGACGGGACTCTTTTAGCTGCCCCCGCACCAAAGGAGTGTCCCCAACTGCCGGCAGAAAAAGGAACGTCCCCAAGTGCCGCCCCAATGACTACCATGGCAACGCCGCAGGTAGAGGACGGACAGCGAGCGGGCACCAGAGCGACAACTTGGCATGAAAAGAGGACGGCATAGACCTTCTGGTCATGCCGTCCTCTTTGAATGACAAGTTGTCGCTCTGGCGCCCGCGCAGCGTCAACTGGTCCGCCGTTCGTTAGAACGGCGGAACTGAGGGCAGCGTCGAGCCGTTACGCGGTTTGGTAAAACCGCGTAAATACCTAACTACATCAAGTTGCAAACAGCTGCTGCGAAGGCAACGGGGTCCTCGGGCAGAATGCCCTCGACCAGCAGGGCCTGGTCATAGAGCAAACCGGAGTACTGCTTGATCTTGTCGGCGTCGCCCGCCTTCTGGGCAGCGACGAGCTTGGAAAAGACCGGGTGCTTGGCGTTGAGCTCGAGCACGCGCTGGCTCTTGGGCATACCGTCGGGCGCGCCCTCGGGACCCTTCTGGAGCACCTTCTCCATCTCGAGCGAAAGCGGGCCCTCGGTGGTGATGCACGCGGGAGCATCGGTCAGGCGCGCAGAGACAGCAACCTTCTCGACCTTGTCGCCGAGTGCCTCCTTCATGGCGTTAAAGAGGTCCTCGTTCTCCTTGGTGGCGTCCTCGGCCTCCTTTTTCTCGTCCTCGGTCGCCAGGTCAAGATCACCGGTCGCAACGTTCTTGAGCTCTAGATGACGATCCTCGACCTCGGGCTCGGCACCGTCGGCCACAGCCTTCTCGGCAGCCTCGCGGGCAGCATCGTCCTCGTAGATCTTGGGCATATCGGCGGCAACGTACTCACGCATAGCCTGGAACGTGAACTCATCCACATC